>CAZZWT010000049.1:0-13567 GCA_964657775.1 uncultured Candidatus Methylacidiphilales bacterium
TTGCGGCATCGACGGGCCCGTGCGTGATCTCCTCCAAGAACCCGTGCAGCGCCGGCGGCGTGCCCGCGATGCCCTTCACTTCCTGCCCGGCGTGATGATAGATCAGCGCCCGCTCCACGCCCTTGAGGACCGCGCTCTTTTCCACGCGCCACTCCCCGGGTTGCTCGCCGATTGAGACATTATAAAAGGGCGCGCCCGGCTGCCCATCAATCACGCGGCCCTGCACGGCTCCGGCCAGGATGAGCAGGCGGAGCGTCAGCTGATCGAAGTAGACCCGCTCCAGCGCCGGGACGAGGTAACTGAATTGCGCCGCCGTCCACGCCTGCCAGAAAGCGGGATCGGAGCTGGCCAGCACGCCGCTGTTGACCCGCGGCGCCTCCGCCACGCCCATGGTGAAGACGCCCCAGTCGGCGGTCCACAGCGTTCCGGCCACGGGATCGAGGAGGCCGTCCAGCCGCCCGAGCACGAGCGTATCGGCGTCCAGGTAAACCAGCCGCGCCGCGTGCCGCGAGAGGAACCAGCCCGCCAGCGCGCGCATGGAGACGATCTCGCCCAGCCAGGCCGGCGCCTGGTTGCCGCTGAGGAGCGCGTACGTCTCCTCGTCGATGCAGAGGAACGGGACCTCCGGGTGCCAATGGCGGAAGCTCGCCTCGCAGAGCCGCGCGTCCGCGCGCGCGCTATCGCCCAGCGCCACGGTGAAGGCGAGGACGGGCAGGGGAGAGCTCATGCTTGCCGAGAGATAGCCGAGTGCCCGCGCCAAGCCGAGCTTTTCCCTACCCCCCCTATCGAACTGTCTCGTTTCTTATATTCGCTAAATTTCCAATCTTTTTAGCGAATCGAGATAACGCAGCAAATTTTGGTATACCGCCCGATTTCGAATTCGTGATTTAATTTGGGAATGACGAATCAGCCCGAGCAACCTCAACCGAGTCTTCCGCCGCACCGCAAAGTCCATGTGGACCTTGGCGCGCGGGCGTATGATGTGGTGATTGGGCGGGGGTTGCTCATCGATTACTTCAACGAATATTTCAACGAGCAGCCACTGGACAAGATGCGCGCCAACTCCGTGGCGCTCATTGCTGATAAAAATCTCGAAGGCAAGTGGGGATTTCCGATCAAGTTCGGGATGGACCACGCTATTGTTGAGCACTCGTTCCACTGGATTTCTGCAGGCGAGTCGGCCAAGAGTCTGGAGCAGTACGGGGAAATTCTAAGCTGGCTGGCAGCTGAAAAATTTACTCGCAACGATCTGATAATTGCGGTCGGCGGAGGCGTCATTGGCGACCTCGCCGGCTTCGTTGCGGCAACTTATTTACGCGGCATCAACTTCGTCCAAGTGCCGACGACGCTGCTCGCCATGGTCGATAGCTCCGTGGGTGGCAAGACGGGCGTGAATCTGACGGAGGGCAAAAATCTGGTCGGCGCATTTCATCAGCCGAAGCTGGTCGTGGCGGATCTGGATACACTGGCGACGTTGCCGTCGCGCGAATTCGCGGCGGGCATGGCGGAGGTCATCAAGTATGGCGCGATCCGGGATAAGGCGCTTTTTGATCGCGTGATCAAGGGGGTGAAGCCGAGCGATGCGGACCTCGATGTCATCGTCGAGACCTGCGTCGCGATCAAGGCGCGCATTGTCGAGAACGACGAGTTCGAGACCAAGGGCGAGCGCGCGCTGCTCAATTTCGGCCACACCATCGGCCACGCCATCGAGAAGGCGACCGGGTATAAAAAGTATCTGCACGGCGAGGCGATCTCCCTCGGCATGCGCGCGGCGGCGTGGCTCTCGCGCCGCGAGGCCGGCCTGTCACAGGAGGACGCGCGCGATCTCGACGTTGCGCTGATCGCGAATCAACTGCCCGTGGTGCTCGACAAGGATGTCGATTCGCAGTCGATCCTCGCCGCGCTCGGCAATGACAAGAAAGTCGCCGCGGATGGCGTCAACCGCTGGGTGCTCCTCACCGAAATGGGCAAGGCGGAGAGTGGACGCATCATCTCGCCCGAACTCGCCGCGCAGGCCGTCGAGTATCTGCGGACGCATCCGGATGATTTATGACCCGGCGCGCGTTTCCTCTCCAAGCCCTCTCGTTCCCGAACTCCATTTGGGAACGTCTCCTGATCCTCGCGAAATTACATTTCGCGCTGACTCGGTCGAGCAATGGAATTGCGCAGACAAGTGCGTTCCCAAATAGAGTTTGGGAACGAGGGATCGGCTCGTCCGAGGCGCGCAACGCCAAAGGCGTTGCCATCTTAAAGCGAAGGGTTGGCGCAGCAGCGCCTACCCTGGAAAAGCCAAAAAGTGAGGCGATCAACCCTGAAAGGGTTGAATCCGTTGGGCTCGCGACGAATAGCTTGGAGGGAAAGGATTCAACCTTTTCAAGGTTGGTTTCTCGGGGAGGTAAAACCAGGGTAGGCGCTGCGCGCCAACCCTTCGCTCTATTCTTGCAACGCCTTTGGCGTTGCGGCCGAGGCAATGGAATTGCGCAGACAAGTGCGTTCCCAAATAGAGTTTGGGAACGAGAGGTGGCGTAATGGGGAAAAATCTCATAACGGACAAGCCTATGAATCGCGCCGATTGGGCGTGGATGTTGGCTGCTGTGATCGTAGGACTTTTTGTCGGCGGCTTCGCCATTCTCGCGGATGTATCGGACAGCAGACCTCATCTCATTCCAAAGTACAATTTCACGACTGAGAAATGGGAGGAACACGCCTATACCAAGCGGCTCATTGTGGAGACCAATGGCGATGCGCAAAAGATTAATCAGGCGGTCCACGATGCCGACCCGGACAGTTATGTCCGGGGGTTCGCAGCGCATCAGGCAGAAGTTCCCGGCGGATATTGTTTCGATCTTTTCGCCGGCATATTTTGCACCGTCCTGATTTCTTTTATGTTTCGAATCGTCGTCAAAATTTGCGGCAGAATATTGGGCACGAAAGTCGACGTTGCAGAAATAGTTAGAGATCCTTCGACTGCGTCCGGACAAGCCGGACTGCGCTCAGGACTGGAATAAATAAATGACCGAATCCGAAGCCTACTTTATTTTGAATCTCCTCTCTGGCATTGGGCCGGTAAAGGCGAAGCGGTTGCGCGAGCGGTTTGGCTCGCTCGATCTGGCGCTGACGGCGCGGGGCGCGGATTTGCGTTCGGTCGAGGGAATCGGACCAGAGCTGGTGGAGAAGATCACCTCGTGGAAGGAGACGACCGATGCGGATCGCGAGCGGAAGTGGGCGGAAGAGTTGGGGCTCACGATTGTGACGATGGCGGACAAGGCGTACCCGGTTTCGCTGAGCGAGATTTATGATCCGCCGCTGGTGCTCTATATTAAGGGCACGGTGCCGGCGACGTGGCCGCGCGGCGTGGCGGTGGTGGGCTCGCGCGAGACGTCGCACTATGGGCTGGAGACGGCGAAGAAGCTCGGCTACCAACTGGCCTACGCGGGCGTGCCGGTGATTTCCGGGCTGGCGCGCGGCATCGATACGGCGGCCCATCTCGGCGCGCTGGCGGCGAAGGGGACGACCTGGGCGGCGCTCGGCTGCGGGCTGGATAAGATGTATCCGCCGGAGAATGATGTGCTGGCGGCGAAGATTTGCGAGGCGGGCGGGTGTCTCATTAGCGAGTTGCCGCTGGGCACATCGCCGGATAAGCGGACGTTTCCCATGCGCAACCGGATCGTCAGCGGGCTGAGCTTCGGCACGCTTGTTATTGAGGCGGGTCGGCAGAGTGGCGCGCTGATCACGGCGCGTCAGGCGCTCGATCAAGGGCGGCAGGTTTTTGCCGTGCCGGGGCGGATTGATAATCCGCTGGCGCAGGGGTGTCACCAGCTCATTAAGGACGGCGCGAAGCTGGTCGAGGGAGTGGAGGATATCCTCTCCGAACTCGAGTTTCTGAATTTGCGCGAGGAGGCGCCGCAGCCGCGCGCGTTGCCGGCCAATCTTTCGCCCGAGGAGGAGAAAGTTTATGCGGCGATTGAGTTGGATGAGACGCCGACCGACCTCATCACGCGCGAGACGGGTCTGCCGAGCGGCACCGTTTCTTCGACACTGCTGCGGCTGGAGATGAAGAAACTGGTGAAGCAGTTGCCGGGGAAAGTGTTTGTGCGGACGTCGTGAGGCGAAGTTTGACGGAATTACGGAATTAACGGAATTTTTTGAAGGGGAAGGTCTCGCACGAAGGACTACAAAGGGCCGAAAAGTTGGGGAACGAGGGGAAGTTTAGATGATGATTATCATGATGAGAAGGATTGGGGAACGGTGGGATTCCTATCTCCAGCCAATCCGTTAAATCATGATAAGCATTATCCAGCTGCTTTTCTCCGTGGCTCCGTGGCCTCCGTGCGAAACATTCTCTGCAGTGGCAGTCCCCCAACTCCGTAAATCCGAAAATTCCGTACTTCCGTCAAAATTCAGAAATCTTCGTCTTAGACGAGTGAACGGAGTTCGATTCGCTCACATCCGGCGGTCCTAGCAGTCCGTTGAGGGACGCACGGAGTGCCGTCCCTACCTTGGGGTTAAGTTTTTCACCCCCCATGCCGATAACCAAGTGAATGGAACGTGTCAGGTCATTTAGCCATCCGCGGCGCGGTCAGGGCGGTCAGGCTTTGGTCGAGTACTCACTTATCCTGGCACTGGTCTCGGTGGTCGCGATCGCCCTGTTGGGCGGATTTGGCGAGCACGTGCGCAGCATCTTTTTGTCCATTATCGGCTCGCTGGCGGCGGCGGGGCATGGGTTTTAGGCCGGGCAAAGGGCGGGGGCGGCAAAAAAATCCGGGTTGCTAATGGCGGGCTCGTCACCTAGGTTGCTCCGCTTGGAATAGACCGGTCGGGAGGTCCCGACGGCGGGCGAGTCATCGTCCCGTTTTTATAAGTCGTTATGTCAAAATCTCTTATCATTGCAGAAAAACCAAGCGTCGCGGCCGATATTGCCAAGGCGCTGGGGGGCTTCAAGAAGGTCGCGGATGGGAATGAGTCCTATTACGAGGCCGACAACTTCGTGCTTTCTTCCGCCGTGGGCCATTTGGTGGAGCTGTGTTTGCCGGGCGACATGGACAAGCAAAAGGGCAAGTGGACCTTTGCTGCGCTGCCCGTAATTCCGGAGGAATTTGCGCTGAAGCCGATCGAGCGGAGCGAAGGCCGGTTGCGCCTGCTGAAGAAGCTGATGAAGCGCGACGATGTGACGTCCCTGATTAATGCGTGCGACGCCGGGCGCGAGGGCGAACTGATTTTCCGCTATATTGTGAAGCTGGCGAAGTGCAAGAAGCCGATCGAGCGGCTGTGGCTCCAATCGATGACGCCGGCTTCGATCCGGGACGGGTTCGCGCATTTGCGGCCGGGCTCGGAGCTGGAACCGCTGGCGAGCGCGGCGGTGTGCCGATCGGAGAGCGACTGGCTGGTGGGTATCAATGGCACGCGCGCGCTGACGGCTTTTAATTCGCGCAACGGCGGTTTTCAACTGACGCCGGTGGGCCGCGTGCAGACGCCGACGCTGGCGATCGTGGTGGAGCGCGACCAGAAGATTAAGAATTTTGTGCCGAAGGGTTACTTCGAGGTGCATGCGACTTTTAGCGCGAAGGCGGGGACGTATCCGGGCCGCTGGTTTGACGAGAAGTTCAAGAAAGACGACGCGAACGAGCATGCGCGGGCCGAGCGCATCTGGACCGAGGCGCAGGCGCGCGCGCTGGAGACGAAGTGCCGGAACAAGCCGGGCATCGTGACGGAGGAGAAAAAGCCGACGACCCAGGCCTCGCCGTTGCTTTTCGACCTGACCTCGCTGCAACGTGAGGCGAACAGTAAGCTGGGCTTGAGCGCGAAGGGCACGCTGGGCATCGCGCAGCGGCTCTACGAGCACCACAAAGTTTTGACTTATCCGCGAACCGATTCGCGCGCCTTGCCCGAGGATTACATCGGCACGGTGAAGGATACGCTGCGCGCGCTGGGTGATTCACACCTGGGCGCGTTTGCCTCCAAGATTTTGAAGGAGGGCTGGGTGAAGCCGACGAAGCGCGTGTTTGATAACGCGAAGATTTCCGATCACCACGCGATCATTCCCACGCTGGAATCGCCGGCGAAGCTGGATGATCTGGAGAAGAAAGTTTACGACTTGGTGGCGAAGCGCTTCCTCTCGATTTTTTATCCCTCGGCGCAGTTTGAAGTGACGACGCGCATCACGCGGGTGGAGGAGGAGCCGTTCAAGACCGAAGGCAAGATTCTGGTCTTCCCCGGCTGGCTGGAAATTTATGGCCGCGAGGAACAGGTCGCCAATGATCCGGATCAGCCGGCGCTCGTGGCCGTCGAGGATAACGAGACGGTGAAGACCGAGGCGATCGAGGTCAAAGATTTGATGACGCGCCCGCCCGCGCGCTACACGGAAGCGACGTTGCTCAGCGCGATGGAAGGCGCGGGCAAGTTGATCGATGACGAGGAATTGCGCGACGCGATGGCGGCGAAAGGCCTCGGCACGCCGGCGACGCGCGCGGCGACGATTGAAGGTCTCCTTAAAGAAGAATATTTGCGGCGCGAGGGACGCGAGATCAGCTCGACGCCGAAGGCTTCCGCGCTGATGGAACTTTTGCACGCGGTCGATATTCCCGCGCTCGCCTCGCCCGAAATGACGGGCGAGTGGGAGTACAAGCTGAAGCAGATGGAGCGCGGCGAATTGGCGCGCAGCCGCTTCATGGAGGAGATCATCGGGCTGACGCAGAAGATTGTGGAGAAGGCGAAGGGCTTTGAGGAGTCGGGCTACGAGGCGAAGCCGCTTGGTTTCAACGGGCCCGGCGGCAAGCCGATGGTGGAGACGCTGCGCAATTATCAGACGGACGATGGCTCGTTTACGCTGCGCAAGGTGGTGGCGGGGCGTTTGCTCGAGCCGTTGGAGGCGAAGGAGCTGATCGAGAAAAAGTTGATCGGGCCGCTGCAAGGATTTCGCAGCAAGGCGGGCTGGCCCTTTGCCGCCGCGCTGAAGTTGAACGATGCGGGCGAGACAGAATTTGTTTTCGATAACGCGCCGGTGAATGCAGATGGCTCGGCGCTGGACCTCAACGCAACGGAGCCGATCGGCAAGTGCCCGATTTGTGGTGGACGTGTGTTTGAGGTGCTGATGTCCTACGCGTGCGAGAATACGTTTGGCGAGACGCCGACCTGCAAGATGAAGATCGGGAAGAAGATTTTGATGCAGGATATCGACCGCACGCAGGTGGAAAAATTGCTCACGGCGAAGAAGACGGATTTGCTGCGCGGCTTTGTTTCCATGCGCACGCGGCGAAAGTTTTCCGCTTATCTCGTCATGGCCGACGACGGCAAGACGACGTTTGAATTCGAGCCGCGGAAAGATGGCGAAGCGCAGAAGAAGCCCTTCTTCAAGAAGGGGCCGCCGGCGGATCCGAAGACGGGCCTGCCGTTGAATACGACGGCGAAGGTCGTGAAGGCGCGCGGCGGGCGGAAGACGGCGGCGAAGAAGTCGGAGTAGAAATTAAAAGTCGGGTTCGGTCATCCTGAGCGAAGCCGAAGGATCAGTTCCGTCTGCTTCGCGTCATGGGAGGCCGAACTGATCCTTCGACAGGCTCAGGATGACTTCCCGGCGGCCGCGCTACTTATTATCCGTCGCGCTATTCGTGCTGCTGTCCGGCGCGGCCGTGGCGTTGTTCGTCGAGGAATCGGGCGCGTTTGTGGTCGAATCGGAATTGGTGGTTGAATCGTCCGAGCTCGCGCTGCTGCCCGCCTGCGCGGCGTTGAGCTGCGACGTGATGGTCTGGAACATTTGCTTCACCTGATCATCCATCGAGGCGGTGACGAAGGAGACGGAGAGGATGGAGAGAATGGTGCAGATGGTGATGACGTAGCCGATGATCAAGCCGGCGAGCGCCACGCCGTGACCTTTGAGCGTGGCGTCCCGCTTCATGGCCGAGAGCGCCATGTGCCCGAGGATGATGGCGGCGATCGAGCCGATGCAGCAGCCGAGATTGGCCAAGAGCGAGGCGATGGCCAGGCCGGACGTGCGCTCGATTTTCGGCAACGCGCCTGGGAGCGGCGCGTCGGCGATCGGCGCGCCGGGGGTGGCGAGCGGCGTCTGCGTCAGCGGCAACCAGGTGGGCTGGCCCTGCCACCAGACGTGGTCTTGCGGCGAGAGCGTTCCGACCGCGAGTTGCGCACGGATTTCCGCCTCGGTGAATGGACCAAGCTGCTGGTTGTTTTTGTGGACGTAGATTTGCATGCGACCTTGGGAGGCATTGTGCCCGAGCGATCCTCGAAAGCAAGTGGTGCCAAAATGCTCGCGCTTGTTTAGGGTGAAGCCCCATGGCCGCGAATCCCTTTGCCCTGTTTGATGTGACGCCCGCGCCGGCGTTGGATATCGCCGCGTTGAAGGAGCAATTCGCCCGCGCGACAGCGGAGACGCATCCGGATAAATTCGCGCAGGCGCCGGATGAGGAACGCGCCGCGGCCGGGACGCGTTACGCTGCGCTGAACCAGGCCTACCAGACGCTGATCGAGCCGCGCGCGCGGTTGCTCGCGCTCTATGAATTGACGAAGGGCGTGAAGCCGTCCGACATCCAGCGCATACTGCCCGGCACGATGGACCTCTTCAAGGAAGTCGGCGAGATTTGCCAGAAGCTCGATGTCTTCCTGGAAACCAAGCGCACGAAAACGGGGCGGCTCGAGCGCGCCGGGCTGATGGCCGAGGAGCTGACGCTGCAGGACGCGCTGACGGAGTTGCGCATGAAGCTGGAGACCTTCGCCGCGACGGTGGATGCGGAGCTGGCGGCGCTCGACACGCGCTGGCGCGCAGGCGACAAGAATCTCAATGCGCTCGAGGCCGTGTACCGGAAATATTCCTACGTCGCGCGCTGGCGGCAGCAGCTCGAGGAGCGCGAGATCGCCTTGCTGACGGGCGAATGACCCAACACCAGCTATGACCACGACCGTGGCGCCCCGCACCAAAATTCGCTGGTTGATCTGCCTGCTTGTCTTTGTTTCCCCGCACCAGCGTCGCATCCGTCAGCGGCCTCGGCACGATGGCGGGCGGAACGGGCAGCATGCTCTTCCAATATTTCTGCGGTTACGTGCGCGATTCGCGTTTAGCCTGCATCTCCTCGCGCCGAAATTCACGCCGGTTACGTTGAAATAACCTACTCTTCGCTGCCGACCATCCGCTTGCCGAGGATGTAGATGCGGACCTCGCGACTGATGACGTCAACGGTCCATGACGATTGGTTGATGCGGGGATTTTCCGGCGAGAATTCGTCCAGCATCTTGGCGGTCGCCCGTTTGATCTCGGGCATCACCAGGTCGGTCTCGGTTGTGAAAAGCAAGTCTCGGTCGATCATGCGCCGCAGTTGCAAGAAAATGACCGGGGCTATCGTGTGGGCGAAGGTGACGAGTTCCGCTTCCAACTGTTGTATCGTTGATTCAAACTGCTGTTGATGCTCCACGACATCGAGGAGGTTTTTGAATTTCTCCGGCAAACCAGCGTCGTTCGGGATATTCGGCTCGCGGGAGAACGAGGGCATTTTATTCGATCGCGGTTGAACGATGTTCGGCAATATAAACTTGGACTTGGCGGCTGACCAAGTCGACCAGCCAGGGCGAGATGTTTTCCTTCGTGGTAGGAGGCTCGCATTCGCAGAGCGCTTGCAACGTGACTGCCTTGATCTTCGGCAGCACGAGATCCTGCTGCAGTGTGAAAAGGAGGTCATGATCGACTTCACGGAGTAATCGATCAAAAACGAACGGCGCCAGTTTGTGCCCAAACTCGGTTGCTTCGTTCGATATTTTCTCAAAGGCAATTTTGTCCTGTTCCTGCGATTGAATGAGCTCAAGAAGGTCACCGAGGCCGTCAGGGAGAACGGGATCGCGCGTGGATAGCATCCCGGGAAAAGCGCGGCGCTTTGGAGCTTTGCCCATGGGCACCGGTTGGAAATCTCCCAGCGATGGCGCGGGCGCTAGGGGCGGTGGAAGGCGGGGGCTCGGGCCATCGTAATCGAGGCCTTTGAGTTCGTAGCTGGCCAGGGCTTCGCGCAGATCGACATCAGGGCGCAGGTGAATGGTCTGCCAGCCGAGCTGGGAGGCGCCGAGGATGTTCGGCTCGAGGTCGTCGATGAAGAGCGCCTCGAGCGGATCGATGCCGCCCAGGTTTTTCAGCGCAGCCCGGTAGATGGCGGGATCGGGCTTCATGGCCTTGAGCTGGTGCGAATAAATGCGCACGGTAAAGAGCGAGAAGAAGGAGTAGGTCGCCTCGGCGTGGACGATGTGCGCTTCGTTGGTGTTGGAGATGATGGCGAGCGGATAGTGCGGCGCGAGCAGGGCGGCGAGCGCGATGTGGTCCGAGAGCGGCGTGAAAATATCGGCGAAGGCGGCGCGGAGTTCCTTCGCGTTGCCCTTGAATTGCAGCGTCTTTTTGAGATGGGCGAAGAACTTGGCGGAGGTGATGGCGCCCTGTTCGTAGGCGATGGTCTGCGGATCGTCCTTGAGCAGGCGCGCGATTTCCTCCGGCGGCAAGGGCGAGCGCGCGGCGACGCGATCGAGCATGAGTTTCCAGTCAAAGTGGAGCAGGACTTTGCCGAGATCGAAGCAGACGGCGCTGATTTTCATGGGAAAAATTTTTGACGGAATAACGGGATGAACGGAATGGGAAGGCAGGAAGGCGGTTAGATAATGATTATAATGATTCAGATGATTGGCTGAAGGTGGAAGCAAAACGTTCCTCCATCTTTTTAATCATTATAATCATTATCAAGATTCCCCTGCAGCCATTCCGTTCATCCCGTTATTCCGTCAAAGCTTCCGTCAGAGCTCGCGGCGGCCGGAGAGGGCGTAGCCGAGGGTGACGCTGTCGGCGTATTCGAGTCCGCCGCCGGCGGGCAGGCCCATGGCGAGGCGGCTGACTTTGACGCCGGCCTTTTTCAGGATCGGCGCGAGGTAGAGCGCGGTGGTTTCGCCTTCGGCATCGGCGCCGAGGGCGAGGACGGCTTCCTTGGGCGGCGCGGTGGTAAGGCGCTGCTCCATCTTCGCGATGGAGAGGTCCTCGGGCCCGACGCGGTCGAGGGGGGAAAGGCGTCCGCCGAGGACGTGGTAGAGGCCGCGGAAGAAGTTCGATTTCTCGAGCTTGATGACGTCGCTGGCCTGCTCGACGACGCACCAGAGCGTTTGGTCGCGTTGCGGGTTGGCGCATATGGAGCAGTGTGCGTCGAGGCCCTGCGCGTAGAAGCCGCACTGTTTGCACGGGGCGATTTCCGCGCGCGCGGCGGTGAGGGCGGCGGCGAGCCGTTCGCTGACTTTGGCGTCCGCCTGCAACAGGTAGAGGGCATACCGCTCCGCGCTGCGCGGGCCAACGGAGGGAAGTTGGCGCAGGGCTTCGACGAGGTCGTTGAAGGCGGGGGGGTATTCGGTCATTGCGTGATTATTGGCGACTCACTACTTTCAATGCAACCGGAGGTTGAGGCAAATGCGAATCGTTTTGTTTGGCGTTTCGGTCGGAAATCCCATGAAAATTCTGCGCTTCATTTGTCTGGCGCTTTTAGTGATTAACCGGGCTTGGGGCGCCTCGGCACCCCACGTGGATGACGCATCGAACAAGCTGAAGACCGATGATGCCCACCTGCCGAATCCCGGCTATCCCTTCGCGGCTTGGCAGAAACATGAGCAGGGAACCGTGGTACTTTGGATCACTTACGACAACGATGGGAGTGTGGCTAGTGCAAAAGTCGACAAATCGAGCGGGGTTGATCTTCTGGATTCTTGGACCGTTGCGTTCGTGACGAGTCATTGGAGTAGTCCGCGCATGCGCAATCAAAAAGGCTGGGCGAAATTCAGCTACGTCGTCGCACCGTCCTGAACGGCTCCGGATGACAATCTTTGGTAGAGTCGCTGATGCGACGGGGGAATGGGAGACAACGGAGTTGCGCGGACAAGTGCGTTCCCAAGTGCAACTTGGGAACGAGGGGGGGAGAAGGCAGCGAAAACAATGGGAGAAAATTGAATTTGGCATTGTCGCCGTGCCTCGCTCTTCTAATAACGCCGTTGGCGTTGCAGCCGACGGATTTATGGGGCTCAATTTTCTGTTGCTCCGTGGGCAGCGAAGCTGCGCAGACAAGTGCGTTCCCAAGCAGGCATGCGTGATGCAACTTGGGAACGAGTATCCGGTCACACGCTGCTGGCTGTCTTCCACAATTTCCCATTAATGAAATCCAGACGCCACACGCAAGGCGTGTTCAAGACGAAGAGGCTAATTCTCCTCGTTCCCAAACTCCATTTGGGAACGCGATTGTCGGCGCAATTCTATTGCTGCAGAGAGCATTCGCCAAATCCCGCCGCCGCTCCGACAAGATCGGCAATGGAGTTGCCTCAGCAAGGGCGTTCCCAAATAGAGTTTGGGAACGAGGGGGAAAGCCAAATTTCATCGAGAAATCGCGTCACACCTTCAGCAACTCCGCTTCCTTCTGTGTCAGGCCTTTTTCAATGTCGGCGACGTATTGGTCGGTGAGCTTTTGAATTTCTTTTTCGCCGTCGGCGAGTTGGTCTTCGGTGATTTCGCCGGACTTTTGGATCTTCTTGATTTCGTCGATGGCGTGGCGGCGGTTGGCGCGGATGCTGACGCGACCTTCCTCGGCGATTTTGCGCACGGCTTTGACGAGGTCCTGGCGGCGCTCTTCGGAGAGGGGCGGGATGGGCAGGCGAATGAGCTTGCCATCGACCTGCGGGCTGATGCCGAGCTTGGATTCTTCCAGCGCGCGGCGGATGGGATCGACGTTGGCGGCGTCCCAGGGCTGGATGAGGATGAGGCGCGAGTCGGGCGTGGTGACGGCGGCCATTTCCTTCAGGCGCATGTGGGTTCCGTAGGCTTCCACCATGAGGTTGGTCACGAGATCGGGCGAGGCTTTGCCGGTGCGGATGCCGCCGAATTCGGTCTGAATGACCTCCACGCTTTTGATCATTTTTTCTTCTGCTTCGAGGAGAATGTCGTCTAGGGCCATAGCCTATTAGTGAACGCTACGGAGGGGCGGGAGTCAAGGTGGAGTGAAGTTTGAAGGGATGCTTTGATGCATGGCCTCCGAGTTTTGACGGAATTACGGAATTATTCGGAATTAACGGAATTGGGGGAAGGGAAGGTTCGCACGGAGGACTGACCGAACCTGGAGGTCTAAAATCGAATTGATGGAATGGAAATCTCCACTTGTTCCCACTTCCGTTAATTCCGAATAATTCCGTAATTCCGTCAAATTCGATGGTCGTGGAACAAAGGCCTCACCCTTTTAAGACGGCGGCTACGAAGACAGCTGCGGATACGCTTCCATCCACGCCTTGGGGACGCGTTGCGGGCGGCCGCCGGGGAGTTGGACGGTGACCATGGTCTGGACGCAGCGGATGAAGATAACGTCGGGCTGGCCGGCGAGGGCGATGGTGAAGGTCATGAACATGCGCACTTTTTCGAGGCGCGTGAGTTCGGCGGTGACGAGAAGTTTGTCGCCGAGGCGTGCGGGCTTGAGGTAATCGATCTCGGTGCGGGCGACGACGGCGACGAGGCCGGTGCGGGCCATTTCCTCCAGCGTCCAACCGAGCGAGGCGGCGAGTTGCGAGCGTG
>CAZZWT010000050.1:0-13445 GCA_964657775.1 uncultured Candidatus Methylacidiphilales bacterium
CGCTTCGTTGGCGCGGAGCGGACCATGCCCGCGCTCGTGCGGGTCGCAACCCTGCAGGCCGCCCGCCACGATGGTATTGGCCGGGGAGCCACCCGCGTGCAAAACCGCCGCGTCCATCTCCGCCCGCAGCCGCTCGGAGGTGAGCGCCGTGCCGCCCCAATGCAGCGCGCCGCGCTTGTCGGTTTTGCTCGCCTTCAAGACATCGATGCCGCGGCGCAGGCCCGTCTCGGCCACGCGCAGCGCGACGGTCAGCGCCGCCACTTCCTCTTTCGTCTTGCGCACGCGTTCCGGGAAAAAAGGCTGGTCGGAAACCGTGACCTTCAGTCCCTTGCGGCGCAACGTCTCCAAGAGCCCAGACGGAAATTGCGCGGGGACGGTGAACGACTTGATCTTGTCCTTGGCCGCGATCCCAGCCACCACGGCTGCCGTGGAATTGTCCTTCGCCCGCGGCGCGACGAATTCGCCCGTGGCATGCACTTGAGCCTTCGCGACGGGCTTGGCGCGATCGATCTCCAGCGGTGAAAGCGCGATGTGCGACTTGCCGCGCACCTCCCACCAGATGAAAGGGTCGTCCGCGTAGAAGCGGGTGGCGTAGAGCATGTCGGCATCGTGGCCGCTGGCAGAAACCATCAGTCGGGCGGAACTCATTCGTTCAAGGAAGCACCTCGCCTCCCGGTTGTCGAGTGGAGGTCGTTCAAGGTGAAGCTCACGCTTGGTCATCCTGAGCGAAGCGAAGGATCAGTTCCGTATGCTTGCCGCAGAGGACGCCGAACTGATCCTTCGATGGGCTCAGGATGACGGAATTCTTTATTGGGTAGTTTGCCTAGGTCTCAACTTGTCCACCCTGCCGCGCCGCGATAGGTTGAGTCCATGTCAATCGCCACACGCACCGGGGACATGGGGAAAACGAGTCTGATGTACGGCCGGCGCGTCGATAAATTCGACCTGCGCGTGGAGACCTACGGCACGGTGGATGAACTCAACGCCGCGCTGGGCCTGGCGCGCGCGCACGCGGAGTTGCCGCTGATCCAGATGGAGCTGCTGCTCATTCAGAAGCAACTGGTCGCGCTGATGGGCGAACTTGCCGTGGCGCCGCAGGACGCGGAGCGTTATGACAAGGACAAGTACCCGAAGCTGCGGCCCGGAATGCTGCAGCACCTTGATGATCTCGTCGCCACGATTGAGAAGGAGAAGATCACGTTCGACGGCTGGGCGACGCCGGGCGCGAGTGTGGCCTCGGCCGCGCTGGATGTCGCGCGCACGACGTGTCGCCGCGCGGAGCGGCTGGTGGCGAAGCTGGCAACGTCGAATGAGGTGGATAACCTGGTGATTCGGTATTTGAACCGGCTGTCGGATTTGCTCTGGCTGATGGCGCGGTATACGGAGACGAAAAGGTAGCCGGCGCGGGCCCTTGCGCCGGAATCGTCCCGTCCGGGACGTTTGGGATACCTGGATTTAGGGAAACGCTTTCTTTTTAAGCGGGAACGCAGGCCGTCGCGTGGGCTCGCGCAGCGGCTCCGGCGCAAGGGCCGGCGCCGGCTACCTTCCTATTCGTGACTCATCTTCCGCCGCTCCGGACAGCGTCGGCTATCACCGAGGCTTTACTTTTCTTCCGGGGGCTGTGGGTTAGTCAGGTGGGCGAGGGCATGGCGGGCGTTGTCGCGGAGGTCGGCGATGGCGACGCCGAGATCGACCTGGCTGAAGACGGAGGTGCCGGCCACGATCGTTTCTGCCCCGGCGCGCACGGAGTCCCAGATGGTGTAGTTGTTCAACCCGCCATCGACCTCGATGTCGTACTTGAAGCCGCCTTCTTTGCGCCACTGCACCGCCTCGCGCACTTTTTCCAGCATCGCGGGCATGAAAGGCTGTCCGCCGAAACCGGGCTCGACGGTCATGACCAGAATCCGGTCGATCACGCGCAAATAGTCTTTGATGGCGGAGAGCGGCGTCTTGGGCTTCACGCAAATGCCCGCCGTGCAGTCGTAATACTTGATCTCGTCCAGGCAGGTGCGGATCTGGTCCTCGCACTCAACGTGGATGGTGATGTTGTTCGCGCCCGCCTCGACGAACTTGGTCACATACTGGCGTGGCTTGGAAATCATCAGGTGCACATCGAAGGGCAGCTTGGTCAGCTTGCGCATCGTTTTCACGATATCGGGACCGAAGGTGATGTTCGGTACGAAGTGGCCGTCCATGATATCGACGTGGAGCATGTCGGCGCCGCCCTGTTCCGCGCGGGCGAGGTCGGCGCGTAGGTAACCGAAATCCGCAGCGATGACCGAGGGAGCGATTTTGACCGGGTACATGCAGTTAAAGTAGGCCGTCTTTTTGAGGGAGCGCAAGGCCGCAGTGCGGATGTTTTGATTCGGGTAGCCTGGACAGCTCGTTGTCCAGGTGCGGAGATCGAAACTTCGATCAAGGCACAAGAGCCAGTCACCGATGTTGCGTATCTCACGGGCTGCCTCTTGTGGCTTAGCTAATCGCTTCGCCACCCGGACAACGAGTTGTCCGGGCTACCCAATCAAGCTGCCTACAACACTCGCGGCAAACGTTCCGCGGCGGCTTTGTCCAGCAGCCAGACTTTCCGGCCGTCCGTGGGCTTCACGCGCTGCACGGGATAAACTTCCTCGTCCCGATGCGAGACGAGCACCTCGTGCATCATGTCGGTCTTGTCCGCGCCGGCCACGAGCAGCAACACCGTGCGCGCCGCGTTGATGACGGGGTAGGTGAAGGTGATGCGCGCCGAGTTGAATTTTTCCACCCAGTTCGCCACCACCCAGCGTTGCTTTTCCTCCAACGCCTTCGTGCCCGGGAAGAGCGACGCGGTGTGGCCATCGGGGCCCATTCCGAGCAGGACCACGTCGAAATGGGGTAGCGTATCGATGCCCGTGCGCATGCCGGGCGTGAAGAAGCTGTGGACGTCGACGTCGTAATTCAGCGCGGCCATGTTGGCATCGGGCATTTCGGCGCGGACGCGGTGCACGTTGGCCTCGGGCACGAGCCCCGATTTCAGCAGCGTGGTGTTGACCATGTTGTAATTGCTGTCGAGGTGATTGGGCGGGACGTGCCGTTCATCGCCGAAGAAGAGATGGGTGTCGCTCCAGGGAAATTCGCGGAATTCGGGATCGCTGCCGAGGAGGCTGTAGAGTTTCCGCGGCGTGGAGCCACCGGCGAGTGCGAGGGTAAAGATGCCGCGCTCGTCCACGGCTTCCTGCGCGAGGCGGAGAATTTCCAACCCGGCGGCTTTCGCCAGCGCGTCGGCATCGGGGTAAACTTGGCGGGATTCCTGGCTCATGCGTGACATCGTACTGCCTGCGAGGGAGCGCGCAAGCCGTGCCTGTTTGATTTCAAAAAAGAAAGGTGCATCGGGGAAAGGAAAGTTTCGCGCTGAGCGCGGAAGAAGAGGTGATGGCCGAGGGGAAGCAGGTTAAAGGCAGGGGAAGAGCTCGCACGGAGGCACTGAGACAAGGAGGATGAAGACAGGGAAAAGATTTGAATTCGCCACCTAACATTCCCTCCGTGCCTCGGTGCCATCGCCTTGTTTCGTTTGGTGAAATTTCCGAGTTCGAGCGATCCCGATTTTGCGTGTCGGGATATCCATCACAATGAATCAGATGAAGACACACGACTGTCTTGGAAGCACCGCAGAAAAGAAAGGACGGGAGCGCGGTGAAAATGAAAACGAGTTAAAAAAGAAAAGTGGCTCGACTAGGATTTGAACCTAGGACCAAGTGATTAAGAGTCACCTGCTCTACCGCTGAGCTACCGAGCCGTCATGGAACTGACACACTTTTCTCGCGCGTTCGCCGCCGGAAAGACCGTCGGGCGGGACGCTCTACCCTCGATAGCACGCCATCGAAGGGAGACGGAACATACCAGCCTCGCCGACACAGTAAAGCACATTTGTTGGGTTCGTTTGTCACAGAGATATCAAACGACGATTTGTCTTTTACATTTCAAAAGTGGCCCTAGAAAGGGCTGTTCCATCCCCGGCAAAAAGTGACTTTCGCGCGACTGGCATTCTACGTGCTGACCTCGAGCCGTCAGTTTTTTTTCCTTCGGTTTGGCCCTTGTAATTCCAAGCGCCGCGAAGAGAGAATTTGGTGTTTATCGCTATTTCACCTCTCAAGCAAGACCGGATAAGCGAAGAGTGCCTTCTCGTACGGCACCGCTTATCGCCTTGGATTTTCCGGGTGGGAACCTCTCTAGCAAACTCTCGATTTCAGCCTCACGCATGCGTAAAAAGATTTTTAATTATTTGGTCTCGAACAGTCTTAAGAAATTCATCGTCATTGCGTTATTTCACTTGGTTGGCGGTTTGAATGGGGCTCATGCCGCAACGACCTTGGTGAGTTCCTTTCAACCGAACCTCGCGGTTGCGATGGCGGTGCCGACGGCCACGGCTCCGGTTTGGGCGAAGCTGGTCCTCGTGGGAAATACGGTGACGTGCTACTACGCGACGGGAACAGCCGTGCCGAAGACGTGGACGGCCATGGGGACGCAGACGATCAACTTCATCAATAATCCCATTCTGGTTGGGATGTACGTCACGTCGCTCAGTACCACGGCGATTTCGACCGGCACCATCGATAATTTTTCGATTACGCCGAACCCGACTTATCGCCTGACCGATTATGACGTGGGTATGCCTCCGCTGATGGGCTCGGCCAACCTGATCAACGGGGTGTGGAATCTCGCCGGCTCCGGCAAGGACATCTGGGGCACATCCGACCAATGCAATTTCCAATCGTGGCTGGTGTGGGGAGACTGCACGGTCATCGGCCGGATCACGTCCCTGTCGGCCGGCAATGTCTGGAACAAAATTGGAATCATGATCCGCGACGGCTTTAACAGCGGCTCCGATTACGCTCTTTTCTGCGCGACGAGCGGCTCCGGGCTGGCCTTTCAGTACCGCACGTCATTCAACAACAACGCCGACATTATCCAGTTTGTGGCGCCGCCCGCGCCGGGGGTGAAGTCGGGTGTGGCCGTGGGTTATGGATTGACTGGCGGGACGACGTATACGATTCGACCGTAGGGGCGAGCTCGGCGCGTGCGTCACTCGTCCCGCGCGGCGCGGCTGAGGAGATTCTTCACCGCCTTGGCGGGCGGCATGCCTTCGTAAAGGACGGCATGCAGTTGCGTCACGATCGGCTTGGAGTCGGCGGGGATCGCGCTGTTGAGATGAACGGAGCGCGTAGTGGGCAGGCCTTCACACACGCCGCCAAGCAGGGGCAGGATTTCCTCCACCGATTTGCCCTGCGCAAGCAAACTGCCGAAGCGGAAATTGCGGCTCTGCTCACTCGTGGCGGTCAGCATCAGGTCGCCGATGCCGCTCAAGCCGGCGAACGTTTCGGCCTTTGCGCCGGCGTGGACGCCGATGCGCGTCATTTCCGCCAGGCAGCGCGTGAGCAGGCCGGCCTGCGAATTCTGGCCGAGCTTCAGGCCGTGGCACGCGCCGCCCGCGATGGCGTAGACATTCTTCAGCGCGCCGCCGAGCTCCACGCCGATCAAATCGCCGGAGCGGTAGGTGCGGAAACTCGGTTGATGCAGGATGGCCTGGAATTCCTCCGCCAGTTTTTCGTCGTGCGCGGCGATGGTGCATATGGCGGGCAGACCCGCTGCGATTTCGGACGCGAAGGTCGGGCCGGAGAGCGCCGCCACGCGCGGCTCGTTCCAGACCTCGGTGATGATTTGGCTGACGCGCTGGCCCGTGGTTATCTCCAATCCCTTGCTCATGCTCAGCACCGGTGCGCCAGGTGAGGGGAAGCGGGCCAGCGTCTCGCGCACATGCTGCACGGGTAGGGCGAGCACGACATAATCAGGATTGACCGAGGGCCAAGCGGCGTCGCGGTGGCCGGCGAAGGTGACCGTGTGGCCGAGCTTGGAAATGACGCCGCCGATGGCGCTGCCCCACGCGCCGCGTCCTAAAATGATGATGTTCATTCTTTTTTCTTCGAGCCGATCTTCGATTCGGTTCCGGCGATCAGGCGCTTGATATTCGCCGTATGCCGCCAAATGGCCAGCCCGCCCGCGAGCAATGCGAGCCCGATGTAAATCCACTGGCCCGGGTAAAAATAAAGCGCGGCGGGCAGGAGACTCGCCGCCGCCAGCAGCGAGCCGATGGAGACATAACGCGTGAGCAGCGTAGCCACGATCCAGAGCGAGAGCGAAACGGCGAGCACGGGCGGCATCAACGCGCCGAGCACGCCGGCCGAGGTGGCGATGCCCTTGCCGCCCTTGAAGCCGAGCCACGGCGTGTAGTTATGGCCAAGGATCGCCGCGAAGCCGCAGGCGACGAGCAGCGCCGCAACGGGCCACGCGCTTGCATCGGGAAAGCAAATCGTGCGCACGAGAAAGAGCAGCAGGAAGCCTTTGAGGAAATCGGTGAGGAACGCGGTCAGGCCGAATTTCCAGCCCATGACGCGCCAGACATTGGTCGCGCCGATATTGCCGCTGCCGTGCTGGCGAATATCCAGCCCGCGCGATTTGCCCAGCAGGTAGCCGGTGGGAATCGAGCCCATCAGGTAAAACAGGACCGGCCAAAACCACTGCAAAACGCTCGGCATCATCACCCGTGTTCAATAGGAGTCTACGGCGCGGGGGCAAGAAGATTCCACTGCGGAGATATTTCGCACGGAGGACTGCAAAGGAAAGGTAAAGGGCGGAAGAGGTGGGGGGTACGGAAAAGGGAACCGGTTCTGTTGGCTTTTCCTGAAACTCCTGCAGATCTTTGCCAGTCCTCAGCTTCCCTTCTTTACAGTCCTCCGTGCGAATCTGCCTTTTCAGAAAATGCTTTTGGCTGACGTTTGCCCGCTTAAGATACTTTTCTGATGAAAATCGCTCTCCTTCATTTTACCACTTGGCCGGAGATGGGCGGCGTGGAGAACGTGGTCCGCGACCAGGCCAACATGCTCGTGAATGCAGGGCATGAGGTGAAGGTCCTCACCGGCACCGGCATCGACACGGGTGAGGGTTACGAGTTCATCATCGTGCCGGAGCTTGCGCCCACCTTCGAACTCAATAAGGCCGTCGGCGATGTCCTGAAGCGCGGGCAGGCCGATCAGAATTTCACCAAGTATCGCTCGCTGCTGGTCGAAAAACTCGGCACCATCTTCGCGCAGGTCGATGTCGTCTTCGTCCACAATATCTTCACCGTCCATCACAACCTGGCCTGCACCATCGCGCTGCACGATCTGGCGCCGAAGCACAAGCTCGTCGCGTGGACGCACGACCTCACCGCCACCAATCCCGACGCCAACCTGCCCAACCCGACCAAGCCGCCGTGGAACCTGATGCGGACCAGCGCCAAGGACGTCACCTACATCACCACTTCCGAGTTCCGCGCCAAGGAAATCGCCACGCACCTCAAGCCGCCCGTCACCGCGCAGGTCGTCCCCAACATGGTCGATCCCGTGCGCCTCTTCGCCGTCACGCCGGAGATTCGCTCCTGTATTCTCTCGCTTGAAATCCCGTGGCGCGACTTCGTCTTTCTGCTGCCGGCGCGCGTCATGGTGCGCAAGAATATCGACTTTGCCATTGAGGTTGTGAAAAAAATCCACGAGAACGGCCGCAACCCGCTGCTTCTCATCACTGGGGCGAAAGTTACCGACAGCCCCGCGTCGGAGCACTACGGCACCTTCCTGCGCCAATCGTTGCCGAAGGAATTGACCGGCCACGTGCATTTCCTCAGCGACTATTTTCTCGTGCAGGACGATACGCTGCGCGACCTCTTCCTGCTCTCCGACTGCCTTCTTTTCCCTTCGCGGCAGGAGGGCTTCGGCCTGCCGGTGCTCGAGGCCGCGATGCACAAGATGCCCGTCTGGTGCGGGGACATTCCGTCCTACCGTGCGCTGGAAGGCGTCGGCTCTTTTCTCCTCAACGAAATCAAACTTTTGCCCAACGCCATCACGTGGCTGGAGGCGCAGGCCTCCTTCCGCCAGCAGCGCCGTTGCCGCCGCCTGTTCGATCCCACGGTTATTTGTGGCAAATATTACGATCCTCTTCTAAAAAATCTTGTCCCCGAAAAAGCGACGGATAACGCGCCCGACAAAGCGCCCGAAAGAGCTACTCCCCCAACTTCATGATCCAGGAAATTCCCTACGCCGGTTGGAAGCGCAATTTGCGCCTTCAAGGACCTACCACCGAACTCGTCATCACGCTCGATGTCGGCCCGCGCATCATCCGCTACGGCTTCCATGACGACCGCAATGTTTTCGTCGAGCTGCCCGCGCAATTGGGCGGAGCGAACGAGGAGGAATGGATGATCCGCGGCGGGCACCGCTTCTGGACGGCGCCCGAGGGCGACCACTCCTACGCGCTGGATAACACGCCGGTGACGTGGAAGAAAATCGGCGAGGCTGCGGTGGAGATCATGCAGCCGGCCAGCAAGCCCTTTGGCTATCAGAAAACACTGCGCGTGGAGATGCTTGAGGACGAACTCGTGCGCGTCACGCATCTGCTCGCCAACTCGGGTGATGAACCGCTCCAGATCACGCCGTGGGCGCTTTCGGTAATGGCGCCCGGCGGCGTCGCGCTGATCCCGCAGCCGAAGCTCGACAAGCACCCGACCGAGTTTCCCGAGGGGCGTGAAACCAAGCCGGAGGAATACCTGCCCAATCGCGAAATGGTCCTCTGGCCCTTCACCGATCTCAGCGACGGCCGCTACGTCTTCAGCGAAAATTTCCTGCGCGTCAGCTATCTGCCCGAAATGGCCGCGACCAAGCTCGGCCTGAAGCTCCCCACCGGCTGGGTTGCTTACCAGAACGACGATGTCGTCTTCGCCAAGCACTTCGCTTACGACCCCACGCAGCCGTACCCGGATCGCGGCTGCAACTTCGAGATTTTTACCAACGTCGATATCCTCGAACTCGAGTCGCTCGCGCCGCAGAAGCAACTCGCGCCGGGAGCCGTTCACACCCACGTCGAGCACTGGAAATTGGCCAAGACCCAAGCCAACCTCCGCGGCGAAATTGCGGCGGTGAAGTTCTTCGGCGAATTGCCCAAGTTAGGCTAATACGATCCGCAGACCCTGGGGCTACCCGGGGCCCGCCGTACGAGTGATGAACGCGCCGGTCGCCTCCGCTCCAGCCCACGGGCAGGACAAGGCGCTTTTGTTTCTTCTGCAAATTTGGCTGGCGTCGGGACTCGCCGCCCTCGGCCTGGGGCTGCTGACCCTCGCGATCTTTTCCGTCGTCCCGCCCATGCGCGTGGACGAATTGTTCATGGCCCGGTTCACCGTGGATAGGCACTACTTTTATCCCGGCCAACCGGCGAAGGACATGGCGTTTGAAATGGGGGCCCTGCTCGCGCCGTTTTTCGCCGTGGCGGGATATGTCATCGCCCAGCGATGGCTGGCGAAACTAAAGCCTTCTTGGCTCCCGGCAGCCGCCCGCCTGGCCGTCGGCGTCACCTGGCTGATTTTCATGGTGTGCCTCGCCCGGGTGGTTTTCTGCGATACTTCGCCGAGCGCCCAAGTCGCGGCGGACCGCCTCCTGCTCAAATGGTATTGGTCGATTTCCCCGTTCCCCACCTGGGTCCACTTTGTCAGTTTCGGTGTGGGGGCGATCGCGTTGCTCTTTTTTGGGAAGGGTGGTAGCACCCGCCAACAGTCCAACCGGGCGCTGCTCGTCCTTCTTTCCCTTTGGGTGATCTTGATTCCGATCAGCTTTTACTCCCCGGTGGATTTCAACGATGAATTGCGCTTCACCTATCATTTCAACACCGTGACCGACGCTCTCAGCCAGGCCATCAACGGTCACCATTTGCTGGTCCAATTTTCCCACATTTACGGAGGCTATGTCGAAATCCTGGCGCCGCTGCTCGCGCTTCTTCCCCGAAACCTCGCCACGTTGATGGATGTCTTCCCCGTGTTGAATGCGCTTGCCGTCCTGGCCCTTCTGCTCACGGCGCGGCTGGTGATCCCGAACTCCTTTTTTCTCCTCGTGACCGGCATGGCGCTGCTCGCCCTCGTCTATCTCACCTCGAGCTACGATCACTATTACGCCAACACGCCGATTCGCCTGCTCTTTCCCGCTCTCGGCCTTCTGGCCTCCGCGCTCTATTTTCGCCAGCCGTCGATCTATCCGTATCTCCTGGTTTCTTTTCTGGCCGCGATCGCCACCGTGTGGAATCTCGATAGCGGCCTGGCCCTGTGGCTGAGTTGGAGCGCAACCCTGCTGGTCAGGGGATTGGGCCAGGGCAGTTGGAAACAGGCCGCCCAAAATGTCGCCGCGCAACTCGGCTATCTGGCCGCGACCTGGATGACGTTCCTGCTCTACCTCCGTATCGTTTCCGGCGTCTGGCCGGATTTACAAATGCTGGTCGTTTTTCTGAGGCTCTTTCTCGGCTCCGGCTACCTGTGCGTCTTGATGAACTTCCCTGATGCCTGGGTGATCAGTGTTCTTATTTCAATCGTGGCTTTGGTCGTCACGGCGGGCCGCTCGATTCATCAATTATCCACTTGGCGGATGCACTTTTCCCTTATGCTTTCGCTTCTGGGAATCGGCCTCTTCCATTACTTCGTGGGGCGATCGGTCGAAGGCAATCTCATCGCCGTGAGTTATCCCACGCTGCTACTCCTTGGCATTCTCTTCAGCGAAACCCAATCCATGATCGCGGAGGGAAGACTGCCGCGCATCACCTGGTCCCTTCTTCTGCCTGCGATCATCGTGCTCGGCTGGTGGGCCTTGTTCTTACCCACGGCCCTTCCCAGCCTGCTGGTGCAAAGCGCGGTTTCTCTCCACAAGCTCTGTTCCACCAATTCCAATTCTATCGAAACGAACGCCGCCTTCATCAGCCAAACCACCGTGCCCGGGGAGGGCGTCTGTCTCCTCTCCAACCAGAGCGGCATCTATTATTATCTTTCGGACACCGTCCGGCCCATTCCCATCCCGGGCACGGCCGAATTATTCCTGACCAAGGATATGGACGCCCTGATCTCCGCGATCGACCAGGAACGTTTGCCCAAGCTTTTTCTCGATCAAAATTTCGAGGTGATCAATATCTACCGGTCCGAATTCTATCGGCGAATCCGCAATGAAATCGCGCAGCATTATCAAGCCCACGCCACTAGCCCCAGCGGCCAGATCACCTTATATCTTCCGCGATAAGTTCGAACCGTCGGCGCAAGTCGTGATACGGTTGCCACGAAGGATCGGACCGGATTGATTCGCTCCGTGGTCCGGGCTACTGGTTGCGCGGATCGGCCCGCAGCAGCGGGACGACAGGAAGCGACCTTTAGCTGCCGCTGGATCGCTTCCTGTCGCGGCGCCAAGCCTCCGCGATCCGGGCAGCCCGTAGCCCGGACCACGAAAACACCACTGCCTATTAACTTTCGCACGAGTCTCAACTCGTCCTACCATCCATCGCATGCAAAAGAACCTCCCCGCGCTGCTGTGGCGGACGTTGCTTTTGACTGCCTTGATCTTTGGCGTGCTGCAGTGCCGGCATCCGTTCTTTACCATGACGGACGACAATCTGGCCGCCGGGTATCCCTTCTTTTCCGAAGTGGGACATCACCTGCTCAACGGCGAATCGCCCTGGTATTCCGGCTACATTTTTGGCGGCGGCTATAACCTGTTGCGCGATCCGCAATATTTCTGCTGGCACCCGTTTTACCTGCTCACCTCGCTGCTGGCGGGGACATCATTCCATTTATATATCATGGATATTGACGCGTTCTTTCTCTATCTCGTGACCGCGGCGGGATTCGTCAGTCTTGCCTCGTACTTGCGCCAAGAGCAGCTCCTCCACGCCGATGACGGGTGGATCGTCTTCTGCTCGCTCAGCTACACTTTCACCATGATGGCGCTCGTTACCTGCGCCAGTTGGCTCACTTTCGAAGCCAACGCCGGCGCGCTCCCGTGGCTCGTGCTTGGCATCCTGCAGAAGCAATGGCGCTGGGGAGTCGGTATCATCGCGCTGGTTTCGATCCATCAGATGCTGGGCGGGCATCCGGAGCCGCTCATTTCCAATAGCATTTCGCTCACGCTTTTCGCGGCGGCAGTCAGTTGGTGGCGACGGTCCTCGGGACCGCTCGTCATGTGGTTCGCCGGTTATCTAATCGCGGTCGTCGTCATCCTTCCGCTGCTCATTCCCGCCGCCGAAGGCTTCCTCTCCAGCGCGCGCTCGCAGGGCGATCACCTCTCGGACGTGCAAACGAACAACATCCCGGCCAGCCTCTTTGCTCTCTCGCTTTTCTTCGGCACGGCGCTCACGCTTCTCTTTTCGCCGCCGCCCGGCACCATCAATGGAATCTACATGGTTTCGCTCGGCAGTTGCGCGGTTGCGTGGTGCTTTCTCCTCACGTTCCGCAGCCGCACGCCCTGGAAATTTCTGGAAGGCGCCAGCTTGGGCCTAGCCTTCTTCTCCCTCGTGCTTATCTGCCGCCCCGTTTTCATCAGCGAGATCATGGCCCATCTGCCTCTCCTGAAATCGATGCGCTGGCCGTTTCGTGAACTGGTCCAATTCCAATTCTTCTTTCACCTGTTTCTGTTGTTACGTCCCGTCCGCTGCGAGCCACGCACCCGCTTTCTCATGGCGCTCGCCAGTTCGACAATCTTCGCAGTCCCCATGCTGCTCTATCAGGTCACGCCCACTTTCAACGACATGCCGCTCGATCGGCAAATTGTCCTCAACGATAAGCTCGAACCCTACTGGGCTAAAGTCGGCGTCTACCTAAAACCCGGCGATCGCGTCGTCGTCCTGCTGCCCACCTTTCCCGAGCAAACGGATTCCATGACGCAACCCTACAGCTTGATGGGCGGCTACGATTACCCGATGCTCACCCACATCGTCTCGGGCTCCGGTTATTCGCAAACGCCACCGCTTGAACAGCTCTATCTCAAGACGCCGATTTTCACGCCATGGGGCGCGTTCCGAACAAGCCAGCGCGACGTGCTCTTGCAGGAGCGGCCGGACCTTAAATTCATCACCCTTGAACACACCACCCCGCTCAAGATCACTCTCAGCTCGCGCGACGGGCCGACGATTGACCTCACGCCGCTCATGCTCAAAAGTCTGGAAGTGAACGGTTCCCACTGATTCGATGGCGCGTCATGCCCCACTCCTCAGGAGGGCTGCCCGTTCTACAACTCCAACATATACGTCTCGAGATCGACGAGGATTTCGCGGGGCTTGGCGCCGTCGGCGGGGCCGAGGACGCCGACGCGCTCGAGGTAGTCGATGACGTAGGCGGCGCGGTTGTAGCCGAGGCGCAGGCGGCGCTGGAGGTTGCTCGTGCTGGCTTTCTTTTCCTGGCGGATGACGTCGAAGCATTCGTAGATAAGCTTTTTGTCGTCCTCGCTGATGTTCATTTCGGCGGGGGCTTTGCCGGAGAGCTTGGCGTCGAGCTCGGGCGCGAATTGCGCGGCGGCCTGCTTGCTGACGAAGTCGACGACGTCCTGTACTTCCACGCGGACGACAAGTACACGCGCGTCGTCACG
>CAZZWT010000051.1:0-13352 GCA_964657775.1 uncultured Candidatus Methylacidiphilales bacterium
AAGATTTTGCCCGGATCGTTGCGGGTGGGGGGCGGGCTCATAACGGTTGGAAAATCATGTTAGACCAAAATGACCGGTAAGCCATGATTTTGGTTGTGATCTCATTCGTTAGGGCGGGGGCTGGGGTACCTGCCGGTCGATTATACGAAACCACAACATGGCGTAGATCAGGCCGAGGGAAAGGGAATTGCTATAACTCCAAAGCCGCAGATCCCAAGGCAGGTCAATCGCGCTAAAGGTCGTGAGAAAGGCGGCAATCGGCATGTAGACAAAATGAAGCCCCCATCCGATCGTCCTCACTTTTTGGGAGGGTAGCAGAGGGAGGCAGGTCAGGGCGCAAGCCGCAAAATACAGCACGAGCAGGGCAGCCCCGAGGATCCTCAGCCCATCGGGTCCCAAGGAACGAGCCCCGAAAGCGGCGGAAAAACCAATTCCGAACAGGATGCCGCCAGAAATCGCAATTGCGACGACAACTCCGACAACGCCTACCGTAAGACGGACGAGAATTTGTGAAAACCTTCCGTCCAAAAAGGAGAGGCCCGAGGCGATGAAAACCGCGATGATAAGGAAAGCCTGATACTCGCGCATCGTTCGAGGAGTCGATTCAGGTTTCAGGCCACTTGGCAATCGGAGTGGCGGCGCCTTGCACGCGGTCGCCGACTTTGACCAGCGGCGTGCAGCCGATGGGGAGGAAAACTTCCGTGCGCGAGCCGAAGCGGATCATGCCGAAGCGCTGGCCGCGTTCCAGCCCCGAGCCTTCGCCAGCCCACGCGAGGATGCGGCGCGCGACGAGGCCCGCGATCTGCCGGATGGCGATGGAGCCGTGCGCGGTCTCGAGCCGCCAGGAGCGACATTCGTTGCGCGTGCTGCAATCGGGGTGGCGCACGTCGAGAAAGGCGCCGGCCTTGTAGACGGTGCTGTTGACCACGCCCTCGACCGGCGAGCGGTTGACGTGGACATCGAACACGGAGAGAAAAACGGAAATGCGCAGCATGGGCCCGAGGTGGAAATCGGGTTCGTCGTATTCCTCCACGCCGACAACGAGGCCATCCGCGGCGGAGACGATGAGGTTGCGGTCCTCGGGCACGACGCGCTCCGGATCGCGGAAAAAGTAGGCGACGAAAATCGTAAGGCCGACGACGAGGAAGAGCATCGGCCCGGTGACGGGCCAGGTCCACGACCAGAAAATAAGCGCGACCAAATTGAGCAGGCAGAAGAAGAAAAGCGGGACGAGGAAGCGGATCGATTCCTTACGGGCGGACGGCATAGGTTCGCGACCCTAGCACAACCCTTTCAAATGTCAGGGGGGAGTTTCGCACGGAGGACGGCAAAGGGAAGGCTAAGGACTGAAAAGGCCCAACAAAGGCATAACCAAATTTCCAAATTCTCAAAATTAACCAAATGGAGAAGGGGAACGTCCGAGCATCCCTTTTCCCCCCCCACTTCAAAAATTTAGTTAATTTGGAAATTTGATCCTGTTTCCCAGCCTTTCCTTTTCAGCCCTCTGCCTTCCCTTTGCCGTCCCCCGTGCGAAACTCCCCGTCGGCAATCACGCCCGTTCGCGGGGCGTGATCCAGAGGTGGACGAGTTGGTGATTGCGCAGCACGGTCAGCCGGCTCTTCCGGTTCGGCTCGCGCAGTACCAGCAGCCGGTGCAGTTCGTGCACGCTCCGCAATTCCTCCGCGTCGAGCCAGATCAGAATGTCGTTCACTTCCAACCCGGCCTCGGCGGCGGCGGAATCCTTCGCGATCGTCTGCACCAGGATGCCGCTCCGCTGCCGTAACTGGTGGAACCGCGCCACCCGCTCGTGGATCGACACGTCCTGCCCACCTACGCCGATGTAGCCGCGCCGGATCCGGCCCTCTTTAATCAGCCAGCTCGCGATGAACTCGGCTGTTTTGCTGCCGATGGCGAAGCAGATGCCTTGCGCGGAGGGAATGATCGCCGTGTTCACGCCGATGACGTGGCCGCGCGTATCCAGCAGCGGGCCGCCGGAGTTGCCGGGATTCAGTGCCGCGTCCGTTTGCAGCACGTTGTCGATCAGCCGTCCCGTGCGCGACGGGAAGGTGCGACCCAGCGCGCTGACGATGCCGGCGGTCACGGTGTTATCGAGCCCGAGCGGATTGCCGATCGCGATGGCGATCTGGCCCACCACGAGTTGGCCGGAATGAGCGAACTGGAGGTGATGCAAATCGGGCAGGTCGATGCGCAGCACGGCAAGGTCGGTGTCGGGATCGTCGCCGATTAAATAGGCGCGGGATTCGCGGCCATCGGGCGTCTGGGCGCGGATTTCCTCGGCGCCATGCACCACGTGGCTGTTGGTCATGACAAAGCCGTCGGGAGAAACGAGGAAGCCGGAACCGCTGCCGCCTTGGTGGCTTTTGCCGGCGCGGGCCTGAATGTGGACGACCGCCGGGCCGGCCTGGCGCACGGTGGAAACGACGGCCTTGGAGTAAGCGTCGAGCAGGCCCAGATCGGAGAACGCTGCCGTATCGGGCGTGGCTGGGGTGGAGGACGCGGTGTGAGGATCGCTAACGAACAGAGTGTTCATAAGCCAGACTACGCCGTTGCAAATGATTTGCAAGTGCGCCTGCGGTCGGCAGTATGGCGGCCTAAATCAACAGGGAGCCGGCGCAGGCCCTTGCGCCGGAACGGTTGCGTCCAGCGGGACGACCGCCGGATTTTGCGGACGCAACGGCGCTGCGTCGTTTCCTGCAACTACATTTTAGTCATGCGCTTGCATTTAAACTTCGCCTAAGCCTACGCCACGTATCCTGCAAAGTGCGAAGATTTTCTTAAGTCACGTTGCAACCAAGCAGGATTTAAGGACCGGGCTTGAAGACTCGGACTTGTAACGGATTTTCTGCTTGCCAGCCTGTTCCCTCGCAGCATAAGCTTGCTGCCCCGATTTGCCCCCACCAAATCGGGGCTGCAGTTGCTGACTTCGGTTTGCTAGGGTCTTCACTAGTTGAAGAAATACCGGCGCCTAATCTTCGTTCAAGGTTGGCTCAGGACGTGCTAAACGACGGTCGCTTCACTTAAGGAGACAATTATGCCCAACAACGACACCCCCGCACCCCGCAGAAAGCCGCCGCGTATTGGACCAGCCGTTACCCTGAACGCGCCGTCCTCGGCCTCGTCGCCCTCGCCCGCCGGCCCGGCTGTGACCAAGACCGCGCCGCCGGCTGCGACCGCGCTGCCTGCGTACGAATTCCTCGGCTACCTGCCGGAGTCCTACGGCACGAAAAAGCTGTTCCTCGTCGCGCGTGACCCGCATATCCTTTTCGCCTACTGGGATTTGAGCCCCGTCCAGTACCAGGAAGCCGCCCGCTCCGCCCATGATGGCAAAGTGTTCCTCGAAGTTTACGTGCCCGGCGAAGGCCGCGTGCAGCAGATCCACATCTGGGATACGCACAAGAATTGGTATCTCCAAGTCAACCGCCCGGACACCAACTTCGTCGCACAACTGGGCTACTACCGTCCCGACGGCCACTTTGAAGTGCTGGCCAAGTCGGCCGAGGTGCGCACGCCGCGCGACACGCTGTCGCCGAACACCGATGCGAAGTTCGTCACGATTCCGTTCCATCTCTCCTTCCGCGAACTGTTCGACATGATCGCCGCGCAATCGCAGCCCGGCGAGGAACTGGCCGAGACGCTGGCGCGCCTGCAGAAGAGTGACTTCGAGCTGCCTTTCCAAGCCCGCATCCCGCGCGACCTCACCACAAAAGAGAGCGACGAATTGCTGGAATACCTCGGCGACGAAGAAGTGCGCCGCCACATGGTCGGCTCGTTCGAGATCACGGAAATTTTGAAGAAGCGGTTCGAGACGATGGTCTCCTCCGGCCAATGGTCCTCCAGTGCCGGCGCGTGGGTGACGAGCCTGAGCAGCCCGTTCGGCGCGTCCTTCGGCGCGAAGGAGCGCGGCTTCCACATGCACGTGAATGCCGAGCTGATCATCTACGGCGGCACCACGCCCGACGCGAAGGTGCGCATCGACGGCCAGGATATTTCGCTGAGCAAGGACGGCACGTTCTCCTACCACTTCGTGTTCCCGGATGGCAATTTCCACATCCCGATCAACGCGACGTCGGCGGACGGAGTCGAGACGCGCAGCGCGCTGCTCTCCTTCCTGCGCATGACGGAGCTCGACGGCGACGTCCGCAAGACGGCCCAGCCGGTTCTCGATGAACCGATTGGCCGGAAGTAAGATTCGGGTTGGTTGTCATCAAAAAGCCCCGGCGCAGGTCGGGGCTTTTTGCGTTTCGGAATGGGACTTCCCGTCCTGGAGATTTGAGTTCACATCCGCGCCGCGCCGCGCTTGTCTTGTTCGCCGCACTTTATGTCCGCACTTCCCCATCCTGTCATCGCCATCGACGGCACGGCCGCGTCGGGCAAGAGCACGTTTTCGCGCCAGCTCGCGAAGCGCATCGGTTTCGTCTACGTCAACACCGGCGCGATGTACCGCGGCGTCACCTGGTACCTGCAGGAAAAGCAAGTGCCGCTGAACGATGCCGAGGCGGTGACGCGCGAGGTTCTCGCGGCGGGGGTCGAAACGCGCCTAGAGAATGGCGAGCTCGTCTTCCGTATCGGCGGGATCGATCCACTGCCGCACGTGCGCGAGGGCCGCGTCAATGAAGGCGTCTCGCTCGTCGCGCAAGTCGCCCCGGTCCGCGCGATGCTGGTGGCAGGACAACAAAAGCTGGTCGAAGCCGCGCCGCTCGTCATGGAAGGGCGCGACATCGGCAGCGTCGTCTTCCCGCAGACGCCCTACAAATTTTATCTCGATGCCCACCCCGAGGTGCGCGCGCATCGCCGGCAGGCGCAGGGCGAAGCCGATGTTATCGCCCAGCGCGATGCGATCGATTCCACGCGCCAGACCTCGCCGCTCACGCGCGTGGGTGATGCGCGGCTGCTCGATTCCGGCCACGCCACGGTGGATGAATTGGTCGAGATCGCGCTGCAACATCTTACCGCGCGCGGGTTGAAGATCGCAAGTTGACCTCATCGCCATGCGCCGGAGATTTCTTATCCCTTTTGCCGCACTTCTTTTTATGACGACGACACCCTCCTCTGCCCAAACCATCGTCCCTCTCTGGCCCGGCCCGGCCCCGCAAAGCCACGGCACAACCCCGGACGACGTCCCCGCACTCACGGTTTTCCTCCCAGACGGCGCGACCAAACCGACTTCCGCCCTGGTGATATGTCCCGGCGGCGGATACGGCATGCTCGCCTTTGAGCACGAGGGAACGAACGAAGGCGCCTACTTCAAAGCGAAGGGCGTGGCGGCATTCGTGCTGAAGTATCGCCTGCCGGCCAAGGGCTACCGTCATCCGGTGCCGCTGCTCGATGCGCAGCGCGCGATCCGGCTGGTGCGCAGCCACGCGGCCGACTGGAGAATCGACCCGGCGAAAGTCGGTATTATGGGCTTCTCCGCAGGCGGTCATTTGGCCTCGACGGCGGACACCCATTTTGACGCGGGCGATCCGGCGGCAGCCGATGCGGTTGACCAACTGAGTTGCCGGCCCGACTTCGCGGTGCTGGTTTATCCGGTCATCACGCTCCAGGTACCGGGGGTCACGCACGAGGGCAGCAAGTTGAATCTGCTCGGGCCGAATCCCGATCCGGCGCTGGTCGCCAATCTCTCGAACGAGACACAAGTGACGGCGAAGACGCCGCCGACCTTGCTGGTCCACGCCGCGGACGACTACGCCGTGCCGATCGAAAACAGCCGGCTCATGCTCGCCGCGTTGCAGAAAGCGGGCGTGACGTCGGCGCTGCAGGAATATCCCCACGGCGGTCACGGCTTCGGCTACGGCAACGCACCCGATACCAGCCCACCCGGCTGGCTGGATCACGCGTATGCGTGGTTGAAGACGCAGGATTTTGTTCCGTAGTCCGGTAAGCGGCGCTCGTCAAAGGTAGCCGGCGCAGCCTCTTGCTCCGGAGCGTCCCGCCTGGGATTTTCGCATGAAAGGTCGCGTTCTCTTCAGGCGTGAGCACAGGCCGCCGCGCCCCGCCGCGAGCGGGACGCAACGGTTCCGGCGCAAGGGCCTGCGCCGGCTACCTTCCGAATCGCAAAATCGGCGTGAACCGCGCAGCGCGTTTGCTACGTTCCGCTGATGAACGGCATTCCTCTCGAAAAAAGGAAGGAGGCGGTTTCGCCCTTGATTCTGGCCAGCGGATCGCCGCGGCGGCGCGAATTGCTGGGCGGCATGGGCGTGATGTTTGAAGTCGTGACGGCACCGACGCCGGAGCTCGACGGCGAGTCGGCGCCGCATCTGACGCCGTCGCAATTGGCGATAGAGAATGCACGGCTTAAAGCAGAGGCAGTGGCGAAGTTGCGACCGGGCCGCTGGGTGCTCGGCGCGGATACGGTGGTAGCGCTCGATGGACGAATTTTCGGCAAGCCGTCTTCACCGCAACAAGCACATGCGTTTTTGCGCGCGCTGAGTGGGCGCACGCATGAGGTCATCACCGGGTGCGCTCTGGTTTCGCCGCGCGGTGAGGTGGAGTTTTTTCACGAGATCACGTGCGTCACTTTTCTTGAGCTGACCGATGAGGTGATCGAAAAGTATCTCGCGGCGGTGCATGTCCTCGACAAGGCCGGCGGCTACGCGCTGCAACAGCACGGCGAGTGGATCATCGCGAGCGTCGAAGGCTCGCGCGACAACGTGGTGGGTCTGCCGACGGAACGGCTGCGCGAAATTTTGCGCGCCGCGGGCTTTCCTCAAACGTAGAATCTGCGGGACCATGGGCGATTTCTTTTATTACTTTTGCCGCGACCTGACCGGGGGGTTGCCGCGGCTCGGCTCGCGCACGTTTTACGACGGCATGGAGCACGTGCCGAGGGAGGGCGGGGGGCTGGTGATCTCGAATCACATCAGCCATTTCGATCCGTCGTTCATGATGGCGAAATTTCCGCGCATCGTCCATTTCATGGCCGACAAGCCGCTGCTCGAATTGCCGATCATGGGCAAAATGCTCGAGTGGGGCCATGTCTTCCCGATCGACCGGACGAAGAACGACCGCACCGCGCTGCGCACGGCGATGGCGCGGCTGGAGGCGGGCAATTTCGTCGGCATTTTTCCGGAGAAGGGCATCCGGCACGGCAAGACTTCGGTGCTCGGCGGCGCGGAATTGCCGATCGGCACCGCGTCGTTTTGGAAGATGATGGATGTGCCGGTGATTCCGATGGTGATCCTCGGCTCGGACCAGATGTATGCGTGGCAGAATTACTTTAAGCGCCCGCGTGTTTTCGTGCGCGTCGGCCGGGCGCTGCCGCCGGACAAAAGCGCGACGAAGGAGGAACTGCGCGACCGCATCGTCCATGCCTGGCGCGGGCTCTATGACAGCCTGATCCGCGATTACCAGATCACGCCGGAGGAGTTACCGAAGAGCGCGCAATACCGCTGGGGCAAGCCAGAGCCGGTGGGATCGTAGAAATGAAATTATGAATTACCGATTCTTATTCCTGGTAGTCGCCGTCAACTTAGCCTGTTCTTTCTCAACCTTGGGACAGCAAAGCGGTGATTACGGTATAACCGGAAACGTCGCTTTTCCTCTAAAAAAAGATTACGATTTCCAACTTCTCTATATGGAGCCGGCCAAAACTGGCACTCACGCAATAGGTGTTTTTCGATTCAAATGGAAGGGCGAGCAGGATGCCACAATCTGGGGAGTTTCCGGGCCCGGACAAGTCCGGGTTCTTTCTGCTCCGAACGGCACGGCGTTCTCTCTACATGTGGGCTCGAATTGGAAGCCAATTTGGGCCGAATACAACATTTCGGGTGAGGGAAACCAAACCCTGGAACATAATAAAAATTATATCGTCGAAGTGGATCTTAGCTTAATGACAAACCTTTTTAAAGGCATGGAAAATGCAGATGCAGGAGTCGTTTATCTGGTGCTGTCCGATCCCGGCTCCGACTATAACAAGCATCCCCATAACATTATAGTTTCCGAGGAATTTTCTTTACCCTTAGATTTTTCCAAGAGTCCTAATTAACAGGAAAACGAATCGCTCAATCATTCCGCGCGGGCTGCTTGTCGTATTGCGGCGGCTCGTCGTGGGTAGCTTGGCCTTTCAGACCGGTGAACTGTACCGTTTGCTGGCGGGTCGATTGGATCTTGTACTGCTGGCCGGAGGCCTTGTCGTCGAGCTCGGCGCGCATGGTGATGTCGATGAGCAGCGTATCGGCCGCGGTCCATTTGCTCGCGGCGCAGTTGGCCACGCCGTCGCCGCGCCAGATGGCTTTGTCCTCCGGCTTGATCATGGAGGCTGGCGTGGGCACCGGCCAATCGACGAAGCCGGGCGGGTCGCTTTGCAGCGAAAGCACGATGACCTGAAAATCCTGCCGGCCGTAGTAGGCGTTGATGGCGAGGTAATGATTGTCCGGGCTCCATGCGGCACTGAGGCGCGTGGCGAGCTGCTGGTCTGTCTGCGTCTCGGGATTGGCAATGACGAAGTAACTCTTGCCCGACTTCGCGTCGTCCAGCTCCCACGAGTAGCCTTTCGTGCCGTACCAATGCGCCTTGAAAATCCACTTGCCGTCGGATGATTTCTCGATGATGTCGGGCACGCCGTCAGCGAAGGCGACCGCGCCGGACAGGCCGAGAAAAAGGAGACCGATGAATAAATACGTCTTCATGGGCGTCTTCGAGATATCGGCTGTCAGGCGATTTTCTCGAGGAGCTTTTTAAATTGGATGTCTTCTTCCGGGGTTGATGTGCCGGCGACGATGTGACCGGCTATATTTCTTAGTAAATATTGATCCGTCGGCGGCAGCCCGCTTATGGAAAGAATGCAGGTGCGCGCGATGGCAGCAAACGTGTTTCCGTTGAAAAAGCAGAAAGGTGCGATTTTGTGGCATCTGCGGCAAAGCTCGATGGCCTCGTCGAGTCTACATTCTTGCGAGAATGACTTATCCCAAGTCTCCCGGGCGAGATCGTATCCATCACTCGTGGGCTTATGCAGAGCACCTTTGGCGCTACACAGTTGCTCATTGAGCGCGATGACGCTTGTCCACGGGTAATCAGCGAGCCACGCCTTTTTCACGCTTGGCTTCCTCTTTCAGCCGAGCGATCTCGGCCACGCCGTCGCTTTTCATGTAACCCTTGCCGGTGAGTTTGTAGAGTGGCTCGGGCCGAAATTTGTGCTGGATAGCAAGGCCCTCGGCGACTGCGGCGTCGAGAGCCTTCTGCTGTTCCGGCGTGAATTTCGTCTCGGCCATATTGTCAAAGAGCTTACGGCGCCGGGGTCACCGGCGCGGGGGCGGCGTCGGCGCCGACGGTGAAGGTGAGCGCCTTGGCGTCTTTCTCGCCCTTCACGCCCACGACCACGAAGTCGCTGTTCTTGATTGTACCGCGGAGGATTTCCTCGGCCATCGGATCTTCCAGATAACGCTCCACCGCGCGGCGCAACGGACGCGCGCCATACTGCGGGTCGTAGCCCTTCTCGATCAGGAATGCCGTCGCCTCGGGCGTGAGGCGGAACGCGATTTCGCGCGGCTTCAGGCGCTTGTGCACCTTCTCCACCTCGATATCGACGATCTTGTTCAGGTCCTCGCGGGTGAGCGAATGGAAAACGATGATGTCGTCAAGCCGGTTCAGGAATTCGGGCTTAAATACCCGCTTCGATTCGCTGAGCATCTTCTCCTTCATCGCCTCGTAATCGTGCTCGCCGGTCTTGATGCCGAAGCCCATGACCATGTTCTTGCGCACGAGATCGGCGCCGACATTCGACGTCATGATGATGATCGTATTGCGGAAATCGACCTTGCGGCCGAGTGAATCGGTCACCACGCCGTCCTCCAGAATCTGCAGCAGCAAGTTCCAGATATCCGGATGGGCCTTCTCGATTTCGTCGAAGAGCACCACGCTGTACGGACGGCGGCGCACCTTCTCGGAGAGCTGGCCACCCTCCTCGTATCCGACATAGCCGGGAGGCGCTCCCACCAGGCGCGACACATTGTGCGCGTCCATGTACTCCGACATGTCGATCTGGATCAACGCCGTTTCGTCGCCGAACATATATTGGGCGAGGGTCTTGGCCAGGTGGGTCTTGCCCACACCGGTCGGGCCCAGGAAAATGAACGAGCCAATCGGGCGCTTCGGATCCTTGAGATCCGCGCGCGAGCGGCGCAGCGCCTTGCCCATCGCGTAGACCGCTTCGTCCTGCCCGATGACCTTGCCTTTGAGCTCCTCCGCCACCTTGAGCAGACGATCCATATCGGCCTGTTCCATGCGCGAGAGCGGCACGCCAGTCCACTTGGAAACCACGTGGCGGATATCGTCGTCGGTCACGTTCACTTCCTGCTCGTCGCGGCGCGTGCGCCACTCGGTCAGGATGTTCTCCAGCTTGTCCTTCGCTTCCTTCTCGGAATCGCGCAGGGCAGCGGCTTTCTCGAAATCCTGGGCCTTGATCGCGGCCTCTTTGCGGCCCTTGATCTCCTCAATCTCGGCTTCAACGCTCTTCACATCCGGCGGACGCATCGTCGCCTGGATGCGCGCGCGCGCGCCGGCCTCGTCCATGATGTCGATCGCCTTGTCGGGCAGGAAGCGGCCGGTCAGGTAACGATCGGAAAGCTTCACCGCGGCGATCAGCGCCTCGTCGGACATTTTCGCCTTGTGGTGCGCTTCGTACTTCGGGCGCAGGCCCTTCAAGATCTCGATCGATTCCTCAACGGTCGGCGCCTCCACCATCACCTGCTGGAAGCGGCGCTCCAGCGCGGAATCCTTCTCGATGTGCTTGCGGAATTCGTTCAGCGTGGTCGCGCCGATGCACTGCAGCTCGCCGCGGCTCAGCGCGGGCTTGATAATATTCGACGCGTCCATCGCACCCTCGGCCGATCCGGCGCCAACGATGGTGTGCAGCTCATCGATAAAGAGAATGACGTTGCGCGCCTTGCGGATTTCCTCCATCACGGCCTTGATGCGCTCCTCGAATTGACCGCGATACTTGGTGCCCGCGACCATGAGGGCCAGGTCGAGCGTGATCACCTTCTTCTCGCGCAGCAGCTCGGGCACGTTGCCCGCGGCGATTTCCTGCGCCAGGCCTTCCGCGATCGCGGTCTTGCCCACGCCGGCCTCGCCGATCAGCACCGGATTGTTCTTGGTGCGCCGGCACAAAATCTGGATGACGCGCTCGATCTCATTCTTGCGCCCGATCACGGGGTCAAGTTCGCCCTTCTTGGCGATATCGGTCAGGTCGCGGCCAAAGGCCTTCAGCGCGGGCGTCTTCACGTCCTTCTTGCCGCCAGGGCCGGTCTCGCCCTGGGGTCCGCCGCCACCTTGGGACGATTCGCCGCCGCCACCACCGCCGCTGCCCGGTTCCTCGCTCTCCGCTTCGCCGGAGGCAAAGTTCGGGTCGAGTTCCTTCAGCACTTCGTTGCGGGTGCGTTCGATGTCTACTTCCAAAGTCTTCAACACGCGCGCGGCCACGCCATCACCCTCGCGCAGCAGGCCGAGCAGGATGTGCTCCGTGCCTACATAGGAGTGGTTCAGCGCCTTCGCTTCCTTGCCGGCGAGGGCGAGGACCTTCTTCACGCGCGGCGTGTAAGGGATGTTGCCCGACATCTTCGTGTCCGGGCCGGAGCCGACCTGTTTCTCCACTTCAATGCGCACGGTCTCGAGATCGAGCCCGAGCTTCTGCAGCACATTGACCGCGACGCCCTGGCCGAGCTTGATCAGGCCAAGCAACAAATGCTCAGTGCCCACATAATTGTGGTTAAAGCGGTCGGCCTCTTTACGGGCGAGAGCCAGCACTTGCTGGGCGCGGGGAGTGAAGTTGTTCATTTTGTTTGTCTTTTAATAACTACGGAAAGCGGGGCGGGTCGAACATCCTGAATGTTCATGAATCAGCCTGAATGGGAACGGGGCTTCGGCTGATTTGGGTAGCCCGGACAACTTGTTGTCCGGGTGCCTTGATCGAAACTTCGATCAAGCCACAAGAGGCAGCCACAGGTACGCGATCACCGTTGGCGACCTCTTGTGCCTGCGCTGCGCTCCGGCACCCGGACAACGAGTTGTCCGGGCTACCCGAAGTAGAGCATGCCGTGAACGTCAAAAGGTTCATTTAACTTTCTTATCGGCATCCGGCTTGGCCAGACTAAGCGATTTTGTATTGGGTTCGGGGACCGACTTGAGCCGTTCGCGCAACAGGTCGGAACGCAGGCCGTCGCGCTCCTCGGTCGTCAGCTTGCGCTCGAAATCCTTCTGCAAGTGCGCGGGCTGGGTGCGGATGAAAAGCTCATCGATCGTCGCGCGGTATTCCTCCGGCATCAGCTCGAGATCGACGCCGAGACGCAGCATGGAAAGCAGGTTCAGCACTTCCTTCGACGAGATCGAATAGGAATGCATCATGATGCCGTAGGCGCGACCCACCTGGTCCGCGATCATGCGCGACTTGTCCTCCAGCATCTTCTGGCGCGCGTTTTCCTCGTGCTCCATCACCTGCGCGATGACCTTCGTCAGCTTGTCGACGATCTGCGTTTCGCTTTCGCCGAGCGTCATCTGGTTGGAAATCTGGAACAGGTTGCCGAGCGCCTCCGTGCCTTCACCGTAGAGGCCGCGCACCGCCAGGCCGATCTTGTTCACCGCTTTGATGATCTGCGTGATCTGGTCATCGAGCACGAGGGCCGGCAAGTGCATCATGGCCGACGCGCGCATGCCGGTGCCGACGTTGGTCGGGCAGGCGGTCAGGTAGCCGATCTGGGGCGAAAACGCGAAATCGAGTTTCTCCTCCAGCTCGGTGTCGAGCTTGTCGACCGCCTTGAGCAGCGCCTTGAGTTGCAGCCCGCTGCGCAGCGATTGAATGCGGAGGTGGTCCTCCTCATTGATCATGACGCTAAGCGTGCGGTTCTTGGAAATGATGAGGCCGCTGCCGGTGTTCTTGGCGGCGTGCTCGCGGCTGATGAGATGCTGTTCGACCAGCACCTGTTTTTCAAGCGGCGTGAAGTGCTCCATCGAATCGTTGATGATGGCGTCCTTCATCTCCGGCAGGTTGGCCACGGCGGGCTGCACGATGGCGAGCACCCTCTCGCGCTCGGCCTTCTTGGCCCAGCCCGGGAACGGGTGATGATTGACGTTGCGCGCGAGCCGCAAGCGGCTGCTGAACACGATGCGATTGCCCCCGCCTTCGCCCCGGATCCATTCGCTCGACGTCTTGAGCAAATTCTGAATTTTCACGTATCCCTAGAATACGATGAGCCGCCCTGAATGCAAGTGGAGTTGCAGCGAGATGTTAGGGCGGTTTTTGATGGAAATGGTGGAATTAAACGAGACCGGTCGCGCCAAAAACTCGGGTAGCCCGGACAACTCGTTGTCCGGGTCGCGGAGGCTTGGCGGAGCGACAA
>CAZZWT010000052.1:0-13262 GCA_964657775.1 uncultured Candidatus Methylacidiphilales bacterium
CGCGCGCCACCTTCGCCGCATTCCTTGCCCTGACCCGCCGTGCCGCCGCGCTGCCCGGCTGGGAAGAGCACCTCGCGCAGCTGCAACTCGACCCGCCCGCGTGGCTTCTCGCCCTCGACGAGCCGGTCTCGCGCCGCGCCTTTCTCGAGTGGCTGAAGGAAACCACCGCCTCGCAGGCGTGGTCGAGCGGCACAAACGGCAACCATTTCTACGGCAAAGTCCATCTCCTTGTTTACGCTCAGATGCCGGGCCAGACTTGGAGCCACCTCATCCTCACCGGCCTCAACGAGGGCGTCTGGCCCCGCATCTTCGTTCCGGGCGCATTCGGCTCGCGGCATGAACTGGTCGAGCTCAACCGCCAAGGCCGCGCCCTCAACCAGCGCGGCATCCGCGAAGGCGGGCAGGGGAGCGGCCACGAAACGGTCCGCACCGGACACGGCTATTGCCTGCTGCCGCTCGAGCGCCAGGACCTCGCGCTGCGCGATCTCTGCTCCGCGCTGGAATCGACCAGCCATGCCGCCAGCCTCGCGGCCATGACCACCGAGGGCGGGCGCGGCCTGCTGCCCTCCGATTTTTTCAACCATGCGTGGCAATCGAAAACGGGACGTCATTTGGATGAGGAAACCTTCCGCCATCTCGCCAATGCCACAGCGGATTGGTGCGCGCGGCACGATTTTCTCTTCGCTCCCGTCGCCCAGGCACCGGTGAAATCTTCCTTCGGTCCGCTCTTCGATCAGCCGGCTCCACCGGCCTTTACCACCGCCGCCGCCTGGCGCGCGCGGCGCGAGGCGAGCCAGCCGTTCGGCCCTTACGAATTTGCCTACGCGCGTCCGCCCGCGCGGCCGATTCAACTCAGCTGCAAGCGGTGGGAGGATGCGCTGGGCCATCCCGCCTCGGTCTGGCTCGAGGATATTATCGGTGCGTCCCCGTGGCCCGACGGCACGATGAGCTGGCAGCGCACGATCGGCACGTGGACGCATCGCTGGCTCGCGGCCGCGTTGCGCGAGTGGCAGGAGACGAAATCCGCGCCGCAGGAACTGCCCGTGTTCATCTGGGCCGCGGCGGATCGCGAGGCGCAGGCCATCCGGCACCGCGCGCACGAGGCGCAGCTCGATCTTTACCCGTGGTGGGAGCAGGTCTGGCAACAGGCCCGCGCCGTCACGCTCGGCCTCGGCGAAACGCTCATGCCGTCGTTGGCCGATCGACCTTTTCTGTGCGAATTGAAACTGCCGCGCAACCTCACCATCAAGCTGCCCGGAACCGCGCTGGCCGATTTCTCGCTCAACGGCCGCATCGATCTTCTGCTGCTGGAACACGGCGCCACACCGCCCGACCCGGTCGAGCCCGATCTCGCGCGCCACACCTGCTGGGTCATCGATTTCAAGACCGGCTCCGCCCAGACCCTCAAGGCGAAGCAGATCAACGAAGGCAAGGGCCTTCAACCCATTCTCTACGCGCTGGCGACTCAGGCGCTCGGCGCGGTCGCAACGTCCGTATCGCTCCACACTGTCGATGCGGAACTGAAGCCGCAGGTGGACCTCGATCAAATCATCGAGGGCGTCTCGATCTTCCGCTCGCTCGATATCCTGCATCGCGACGGCATCTTCGGCATGCGCGACGACGCCAACAACGCCTACGGTTACGCGCCGAGCTACCCGATGGCCACGCGATTCATTCCGGGCGACATCCTCGAGGCCAAGTGGGCGCTCGTGCACGGCGGCGCGCCGGGCGAGGGGGATGACGCATGAGCACGACCGTTGATGTTCCCCTCAAGGACCAAGCCGACCGCGACCGCTTCGTCCACGAGCAGGCGCGGAACATCTCCGTCATCGCGCCGGCCGGCGTGGGGAAGACGACCTCCATCGTCAAGCGCATCGTCCATCTTGCCGAGTTGCCGGAGGCGCATGCCATCGACCGTCTTTCGCGGCTCGTCGTCGTCACATATTCCGTCCGCGCCGCGCAGCAGATGCAGCAGAAGGCACGCGTCGCGATCCGCAATGCCCAGGTTTCGCCCCGCGTGCAGCGCGCTTTTCAGCAGACCTACTTCGGCACGATCCACAGCTATTGCGTGCGCCTGCTCGACCGCTTTGGCCATTACCTCGGTCTGCCGTCGCCCGTCGGCCTTCTGCAGGATGATACCGAATTGTGGCACCGTTTTCTCCTCCACGGCCTGGAACCGGACATCGCCGCGGATGAGAATCTGCGCGATCTCTTCCACTTCTACCCGCCGGAAAAACTTTACGCGCTGGGCAAGCAGATCGCGCCCGGGCCCGCGTCTGTGATCGGCCCGCTGCGCGAGCTGAATCTGCAGCGCCTGCTCGATTTCCGCGACAATGCGCTCCACCCCGCGACGAAGAAAACCATTACCCGCGCGCAGGAACAGGCCGCTCGGTGGCGCGATGCCTGGGACAGGGGAGATCGCTTCCGTCCTCTACCCAAATGTCCCGAGTCGGACAAGGCCGCCGCCTTTGCCGCGATCTGGCACGAGACCTTCGCGCCGCTGCATCACTGGCTGCGCGAGACCGCCCTCGGTTTTGGGCTCCGCATCGCGAATGCCTACGAGAAATTTCGCCTGAACGAGGCGATGATGACCTACGAGGACCAGGTGCGGCTTGCCCTCAAGGTGCTGGATTTGCCCATCGTGCAGGCTGAACTGGCGTCAGATAAGATTAGCGTGCTACTCGATGAAGCACAGGATACCGACCCCCGCCAGTTTGAAGTCCTGCAAAAAGTGGCCGGCATCGGTGACGCCCAGGCCGCCGACCAGACCTTCTGCATCGTGGGCGATTTCCAGCAGGCGATTTACGCCCCGCGCTCCGATCTCGGCGTCTATCGCACGGTGCACACCAAGGTCTCCGCCCAGCCGCGTGGCCTGGAGAGCCGGCTGCGCGTCACCTTCCGCTGCGATGCGGCGATCATCGCGTTCGTGAACCGGATTTTCCCCACCGTGCTCGACAACGCCAACGGTCAATCGCAGTTCGTACCGCTCGACGCCCGCGACGACGCAGGGCCCGGGCAGGTGCTCCGCTGGCCGTGCCCCGACGAGCCGGACCACGCCGAAGGCCTCAAGATTTCCGCCGAGGTCCGCGCACGGCACGAGGCGCGATTCGTCGCTCGCCGCATTTACGAACTGGGGCACGCCGGGCTGGGCGCATGCGATTGGTCACAAGTCGCGATTCTCTGCCCGCGCATCGACTGGCTGCTGCAACTCCAACACGAGCTCGATGCGCTCGACCTGCCCGTACAGCTCCATTCCTCGCGCGAGCAACAGCGCGACAGCACACCGGTCGCCTGGCTCACCTCGCTGGTTTGGATCGCCGCTCATCCGGAGGACATTTTTGAAATCGCCGGCGTGCTGCGCGAAATCCTGGGCGTGGCCGATAGCGACATGGCCCACTTTACCCAAGGCGAGGGCGGGAAACTCAGCCTCACCGGCGCCGCGCCGGCGGGCGAGGGCACGGTAGCCCAGGCGCTCCGTCTTCTCCACGAGGCCCGCGCGGAGATCGATACGCTGCCCTTGCATGAAGCGGTCGCGCAACTGGTGGAGAAAACGCAATTACGCGCGCGGCTCGAATCGATCGAGGACCTCGCGCTGGAAAATCCAGGCCGCGAGTTGGACAACTTGCTCGGCGTCATCGCGGGCCGAAGCGCATCGGGCGCGACGCTGGACGCGCTGGCGGAGGAACTGCGCTCCGGCCTCACCCAGGGCAACGCGGTGGAGGAGGAAATCCGCGATGCGATCCAATTGCTGACTTCGCACAAGTCGAAGGGGCTGGAATGGCAGGCGGTAATCGTGCCATTCGTCTTTCGCGCGATCGGCTCGAAGTCGCCCACCTATCCGCGCGTGGTGCAGCTCGGCGAAGGCCGCGAAATCGTCTGCCGTGACAAGTCCGATTTCGACGGGCAGGCGAATACGTTGGTGACCGAGCGCGATCGGCAGCAGGCGCAGCGGCTGCTTTACGTCATGGCCACGCGCGCGCGGCGCACGCTGGTTTTCATTGATGACGAGGTGCTTTTTGCGGGGGCAAGAAAGGCCACGGGGCAGTCCGCAGGCGAGCTGTTAAAGTTCACGGGCGGGGAGAATCGCACGGCGTGGAAGGAGCTGCCGGAAAAGGCTTCGCTACCGGCGGAGGCGGCTCCGGTGGAAATCAAGATGGTCACGCCCGCCCCGGAGCTGGAAACGTTGCCCGAGGTCTCCCGCGATGACATTCGCGACGCTGTTGCCCATGCGGGCCAATTCACGCGCCGGATCACGCCGCATCGATTGGCCGTTCATCCTTCGCACGAAGCCGAACCTGAATCTGTAACCGAGCAGGAGGCCGACCTCCCCACCGCGAACAACCCGGGCGTTCTCTACGGCACCTGGTGGCACGAATTGATGGAGACGATTCCGTGGCAAAAACCGGCGACGTTGTGGCAGCAGAAATTTCTCGAGGCGCAGGCGCGGTCGCCGCAAACAGATCGTTCCGCGCGGGAATGGGAACTTCTGCGCCAATCGAAGCTCGCAACCTGGCTGGCCGAGCCGGGCCGTTTGATCCAAGTGGAGTTGCCCTTTCTCGCGCATCAGGATGACGCGACCTGCCTCGAAGGCGTGATGGATCTCGCGGTTTATGAGGAGAAGGAGAAAACATGGCGCGTCATCGATTGGAAGACGAACCAGCTCGGCGCCAGCGGCGCGAGCGGGTTGGTGGAGATTTATCGGGGCCAGATCGAAGCCTACGTGGCCGCGCTGCGGGAAATGCTGTCGGCGGAGGTGAGGGGTAGCCTCTACCTGACGCAGACGGGGGAGTGGGTCGAGGTCGGGTCGGCGGGACAAAGTTAAAATTTCGGCTAAAGCCCACAAATCACAATTCGTCATCCTGAGCCTGTCGAAGGATCAGTTCAAACTCCTCTGCGGCAAGACAACAAAACTGACCCTTCGGCTGCGCTCCGGATGACCGATTGCTCATTGGGCGCTTCCGCAGAGCAACCAACAAGTTGTCGGCTTGCGCGAATTTCTGTGCCGCGCGCGGCGCTATTTTTCCGGCACGTACTCGTACAGCTTCAACTGCGGCGTCACGCCGCGCAGGTGCATCCAGGTCGGCACGTCCTTGTCCTCGATCAGGACTTGGGCCACGGTGGCCTCGGCCTCGCGCTCGGTGCCGTCACCGTAAGGCGGCGCCCCCAGGATCTGGCGCGAGCTGTTCAGCAGCGGGTAGACCATCTGCTGCCCGCTGTAGACGGTCTGGTCGTCCCATACCACGACCCAGCGGACTTTGCGTTCTTTCAAAATATTCTCCGCCGCGACCCACGAACCCGAGGCGTAGAATGCGGCGCTGGAAACAATGCCGGAAATCCCGCAATGCGAGCTGCCCGCCACGATCGGGTTGCCCGAAAAATAAAGCAGCCCTGGTGAAAGCCACCACGGCGCCATGATCCCGCCCGGACTATCCATGGCGTGGGCGATCTGCAGCAGTTGCAGGGACGGCTGGTTCGGCGGCAGCACCGCGCGCGTGGCAAGCTTGAGCATGTTGTCGTAACCGAGGCCGAAGAGGAATACGGCAAGCACGACGAGCTTCGGCCAGCGGAGCGGCATGACCTGGCAGTAGCGCACGATGAGGAAGAGCTCAGCCAGGTTGGCGTAATAGACCCAGCGCGATTGCACGAACATCAGCACGGCGAGGAGGAGGGTGAGCAAGACGAAAAGGAAATCGGTGCGCCGGTCGCCTTCCCGCCGCAACAGGCGCCACGAGACGAATGGCACAAGGAGCACGAAGGAGAGATAGGTCATCTGCCGGACGAAGGTGTAGTAACCGACGGGCTGCACCTCGGCGATGTTGGCGAGCCAACTGGCGAGGAATGGATAGAAGGCGTGGGGCGGGATGAAGATATGGACCCGTTCCACCGCGAGCGCGATGAGCATGACGACGCCGAGGCTGATGAGGAAACCGGAATCCTCGCGGCGGCGCGCGACGAGGTTGAAGATGACGAGGACGGTGATGACGAGCAGCGGCTCGAAGAGCGACGTCCAGCAGGCCAGACCCCAAACAATGCCGGCGAAGAGGTTCCATGCGCGCTTGGGGTGGAGTTCGATCTGCCAGCGCTCGTACTCGGCGGTGAGGGCCATGGCCATGAGGACGAGGGTTAGTGAGAGATGGCGCGGGCGGCCGAACTCGGTGGCGAGGATGAGGGCGGGCAGGGCCGTCGCGCCAATGACCAGCAGCGCGCGGCCGACCAGGCTGAATTCGCGCGAACGGAACAGGAGCCAGAACAAAATGAGAACGACCCAGAGGGCAGGGGAAACGAGGGCGCCGGCCCAATCGAGAGGATGTTGGGTAAAGAGGGTGAGGGGTGCGTAGAGGAGGAGGATGACGTAATCAAACGGCGCGGTGGTGCTGGGGAGGAGACCTTCGGGCCAGTTCTCGACCGTGAAATGATTCTGAATCAGCCCCTGCCCGTTGAGGATCCGCTGATCGCGGGCGAGCTGGGAGTAGCAGTCGGCCTCGATCGCGAAGGGATGGATGCCGGCCGGGTGCTGGGTGGTGTCGGGCAGGGCCCATTCGGGTGTGTAAACGGCGCGCAGCCACAGGCCGGCCCCCAGACAGACGACCGCCAGCACGACCAGCGTGGCCACCGACCCCAAACGATAGAAATTCACCGCGCGATCATGCCACGCGCGACCGGCATTTCGAGCCAAACTCTCTATATATTAGGCAGTCTGGAAATGGCCCACCAACAGCAAGAGCAGAATCGCGCCAATGATGGAGAGAATGAAACCCGCCGGATGGAAGAAGGCGCCGTCCGCAGGCTTGGAGAAGATCCGGGCGATCAGGCCGCCGACGATGGAACCGCCAATACCGACGAAGGAGGTGAGCCAAAAGCCCATCGGCCCGGCGCTGGTGACGAAGAACTTGGCGATGAGACCGACGATGAACCCGACGATGATGGACCAGATAATATGAAGCATGACGATACCCTTTCCGGATGGTTTTAGAGGTCGATGCTTCAATCTAGCCCGGAACTGCCGAACACAACAAGCTTTGAGGACTTATTTTAGCGCCAGCTTGAGCAACGAAAACAATTACCACGCTATCAGATACTTGCGCGGCTTGTTACGGTCGTAAGAACTCGTTTCGATGTCCGATTATGAGGGCGGAACACCGTCAGCCGAGATAAAGGATGGCCACGCTCATGGCCGTGAAGCTCGCCCCGGCCAGCGAGCCCTTCAGGGCGCCAGCTTTTTCCAGGTCATCTCGGAGTAAAGCAACCGCTTGCCCTTGGTTGTGACCTGTAAATCCATGGCCACCGTAATGGCCCCAGCGGCATCGCGCTGGATGTGCTCCGAAGTGAGGTAACCGTCGTCCATCAGGCGATCCAAGGCGGCGGGTTTGATCCAACCGGGAATAACGAACAAGTGGCGGGGCGTCGACATGCTGTCGATGCGGCTTAGTGCGATACGGTCGGGGTTCGTCTTGCGGATACAGTGTGGCTAGATTCCTGAAACGGAATAATTACTAAAGTGACGCGAGGAACGAAGAGTCGGTCACACGATTGTGCAATTAGATCTTGCCCAGCCACCTCCGAAAAACACCCTATAGTAACTTCGCACAATATATGTTGTATGAAATCAATGCGGGGGTGAATAAGATACTTGGGGTCCTCATAATCCGCCGTGCCGCCAAATGTGGATGGCGAGACGTAGGCCCATGGTCCCTCCCCAAAGCAAGCCGAGGAATCCAAAGAGTGAGACGCCCCAGACGACCGGCGGCATCACAGCCAAAATCAGGATGCTGGAGCAGATCAGGACCGATGCCGTCAGCACGGCCGTCGCGAGCACATTCGCCACGGAGTGCATGGTCTGGCGCATCGGCTCGAAGCCCTTGGGGTCGATCTTGTGCTCGATGGGAAGGGTCAACTTGCCCGCCTTGAACCGCTGGTAGAGATTGCGGAAGTCGGTCGGGAATTGCTCCATGAAGTCGAGGCTCCCGGTCAGGAAGCGGCTTGCGACTTCAAAGAGGTGCGGGAATTTGTACTTGCGCTCGATCATCGGGCGCGCATAGGGCTCGCCCCGCTCGATGAAATTCAGGTCCGCGTCCAGGATGCGGCCGATGGCCTCGACTTGGGTAAAGGCCTTGATCCCGAGATAGAACGCGCCGTTCATCCGCAGCCGGTTATGCCGCAGCAGTTCCAGCAACTTGTTCAGCACCTCGCCGAGATTGATATCCTTGAGCGACTTGCTGAGGTGGAGATCGGTAAACTGCTCCACCTCCGCCAGCATCTTGTTCGGGTCCTCGGTGAACCGCTCTTTGCTGAGATCGAGGATGGCGTTCATCACCTGTGGGTGATCCTTCTTCGCCAGGCCCGCGATCAGCTGCGCCAGGCTGGCGCGAAACGAGGGCGAGAAATTGCCCATCATGCCGAAATCCATCAGCGCCACCACGCCCTTGGGCATGATGCACATGTTGCCGGGGTGCGGGTCGCCATGGAAAAAGCCGAACTCAAGCACCTGCTCGTAGATGATGTCGGTCAGGCGCTCCGCCAGCTTGGTGGGGTTGATGTGATGCTTCCGCAACGCCGCCGGGTCGACCACGCTGAGGCCGCTGATAAATTCCATCGTCAGGACCTTCGCCGTGGAGTGGTCCTGATAAACCTCCGGCACCTTGATGCCGTGGTTGCCCTCAAATTGCGCGGCAAAGCGGACGATGTTGTCGGCTTCGTGGGTGAAGTCGAGTTCCTGGAGCAAGGTTTCCGAAAACTCCTCCACCACGCCGACCGGGTTCATGCCGGAAAGATCAGTCACGTTCTTCTCCGTGAACTTGGCGAGGTCGTGCAGGATGGCCAGGTCCATATCGATGACCTTACGGATGTCAGGCCGCTGCACCTTCACGGCCACCGGCGTGCCGTCGCGCAGCTTGGCCTTGTGCACCTGCGCGATGGAGGCGCCGGCGATGGGCTTAAGCGTGAAGCTGGAGTAGGCCTGCTTGAGCGACTTGCCGAGTTCCTCCTCCACAATGGCCTTGGCCACCTCCCCGTCAAACGGCGGCACGTGATCCTGGAGTTTGCAGAGCTCGATATACAATTCGTCGGAAATTAAATCGCGGCGCGAGCTAAGGACCTGGCCGAACTTGATGAAGGTCGGGCCGAGTTCTTCCAGCGCCATGCGGACACGCGCGGGGAAAAGTTCTTCTTGCGCGGCCTTTTCGTTCAGCGCCTTCTCGTCCATGCCGACGACTTTTTGCAGGACGACCAGCTTCAGGATTTCGCCGAAGCCGTGTTTCCACAGGACCGTGAGGATTTCCTTGTAGCGGGGAAGAAGGTGAGCAAAGCCCACGGCGCTTTTAACTTCGGCAAACATGGTTGAACGCTAGCCCGCCTCCCCGGACTCCGCAACGACAGGAAATTTTTCTGAAATGACAACGCGACTTGAAAAAAAGCGCGGGTTGAGGAAGGTTACTGGCATGATCACCTTATCGTTGAACTTTGATAACCTCCTTGGCGGCACCTCGACCAAATCGCACGAGAAGAAAGTCCGCGACCTCGTTGATACGCATCTCACCTTCCCGGGCTCGGACAAGCTGAAGCTCGGTTTCAACTTCAAGGAAAATGGCGCCACCGCCGTTTCGTTCACCGGGCCGAAGGAGGCCCTCGATGAAGCCAAACGTCTGTGGGCGCAGAACGTGAAGCCCGCCGCCGATAAAGTGAAGAAGGCCGTGGCCGAAGCAAACAAGAAAGCGCAAGCCGCCGCGAAGAAAGCCAAGACTAACGCGACAAAAACGGCGACGAAGGCCTCTAAGAAAGCGCCGGTCAAGGTGACGGTTACGAAAGCGAAAGCCTCGAAGGCCCCTGCCCGCTCCGTGACCGCCAAGGCCAAGGTGGCGAAGAAGGCCGTTAAGTCGAAGCGATAGGCCTGTCTTCGGAACCGTCGCCGTGAGGCGGCGGAGTCTTTGCCTCGTTCTCCAATAAGTTTTAAGAACGAGGCCGGTTTTAGCCCGGCGGCCACCCCAACTGCCGGCCGCCCAGCACATGGATATGCAGATGCGGCACGCTCTCGCCTCCATCGGGGCCGTTGTTGATCACGAGCCGAAAACCGGTTTCATGCAGGCCTTCGGATTTGGCCACCGTCTGGGCCACGCGAATCAGATGGCCCAGCAGCGCCTCGTCGGCCAGCTCCGTCGCCGCCACGCGTGGGATTTCCTTTTTCGGCACCACGAGGATGTGGACCGGCGCCTTGGGATCGACATCGTGAAACGCCAGGCAGCGATCATCCTCGAAGACAATCCGGGCCGGAATTTCGCGGGCGATGATCTTGGAAAAGATGGAGGGCATCAGGCGTTGACGGAGCGCAGGCAGAAATTCGCCACCGTGCCGGTGGCCGGATCGTACCCGAGCTCCAGGTTATTTTGTTTCGAGTTCTTCAAGAGATACTGAATGTCGTTCAGATAGGAAATGGGCAGCCGGACCTCGACGTAATTGGGAAATTGTTCGCCAATCAAAAAATCCGTGCGGTCTTCAAACGAGAGCCCGACCTGATTGATCCCACCCTGCACGTTGAGAAAAATATCCATGAACCGGAGGCGGGCCGGCAACGCTTCGTTTTTGCAAACCTGAAAATCCGCGCTGGAAACCGCGGCAAAAAGTTCAGCCATGGCGGAGTTCTCGCAAATCGAAGCCGGGCTGTCCATGCCAAACCGGGCGGTTCAACTCACCGTCACGAGCGACACCGCCGTCTTGCCCGCCGCCTGCATTTTCTCACGCAAACCGGGCCACGGCGCGAGGGTTGGATCGTCCTTGATGATGCGCGCGGCATCGAGGCGCGCCTGCGTCAGCAACTCGAAATCCTTCTCCAGGCTCGCGAACCGCAGCGGCGGCAGGCCGCTTTGCTCCGTGCCAAAAATATTACCCGGCCCGCGGATCTTAAAATCCTCCTCCGCAATGCGAAAGCCATCGGTTGTCTCCGTCATGATTTGCAGGCGCTGCCAGCCTTCCTTGCTTTTGGGATTTCCCGCCAGCGCGCAATAGGACTTGTGCGCCCCTCGCCCAATCCGCCCGCGCAATTGGTGCAGTTGCGCGAGGCCGAAGCGCTCCGCGTCCTCGATCAGCATCACCGTCGCGTTGGGCACATCGACGCCCACCTCGATCACGGTCGTCGACAGCAGCACATCGATTTTTCCGGCGCGGAATTCGGTCATCACCCGCTCCTTCTCGGCCGCGCCGAGCTGCCCATGCAGCAGCCCGAGCTTCACCTCGGGCAGCAATTCCTTCAGCCGCTCGAATTCCGCCTTCACGGATTTCGCGTCCACTTTTTCCGATTCCTCGACCAGCGGATAAATCACATAGCCCTGCCGGCCCTTGCGCAATTCCTGCATCAGGAATTTCCAGAAGGTTTCCATCTCCGCGGGCGTCTTCCGCTTTGTCTCGATCGGCGAGCGGCCCGGTGGCAATTCGTCCAGCGTGGAGACGTCGAGATCGCCGTAAAGCGTCATGCCCAGCGTGCGCGGGATCGGCGTCGCGGTCATGACCAGGATGTCGGGGTTTTGTCCCTTGCGGCTGAGCGCGAGCCGCTGCAGCACGCCAAATTTATGCTGCTCGTCGATGACGATGAGACCGAGTTTGTCCGCCGCGTAGTTGTCGTAAAGAAGCGCGTGCGTGCCGACCACGACCGAGCCGACCTGCTTCGCGGCTTCCTTCCCCTTGGCGTTGAACAGGTCGATCTCGCCTCCTTGCAGACGGTCCCCTTTTTTGCCCTTCGTGTTGCCGGTGAAAAGATCGACGCGAATGCCCAACGGCTCCAGCCAGCGGCGCAGGTTCAGCGCATGTTGTTCGGCCAGGATTTGCGTTGGCGCCATCAGCGCCGCCTGCTCACCCGCCTCAACCGCGCGCAGCATGGCGTAGACGGCGACGAGCGTCTTGCCCGCACCCACGTCGCCCTGCAACAGCCGGTTCATCGGCGGACCGTGGCCGAGGTCGGCATCGATCTCGCCCATCACGCGCGCCTGCGCATTCGTTAGCTTGTAGGGCGTCGAGGCGAGCCACCGCTTGGCAAGATCAGCCGTCTTCGCGTGCCGATGCCGGTGGGCGGTTGCACGTGACATCCGCCGCAGCGCCACCACGCATTGCAGAACGAAGAACTCGTCGTAGGCCAGCCGCTGCCGCGCCCGCTCCTCGGCCTGGAACGAATCGGGAAAATGGATGACACGGAAGGCTTCCTCGCGCGACATCATCTGCTTCGGGGCGGGATAAAAATCGGGCGCGCTGAAGGGCAGCTTTTGCGTCGCCTCGAACATCAGGCGGCGCATGACCAACTGCGACATACCCTCCGTCAGCGCATAGATCGGCGCGATGCGATCCATGTGGATGAACGACTCGGCCTCCGCCTCAACGAACTCGATTTCGGGAAACATCATCGCCCACGTGCCCGACGCGCTCTTGCCCAGCTTGCCGTACATGAACAGTTCGCGGCCCACCGTGTGCGTCTTGGCGCGGCCCGCCTGGTTGAACCACATGCCGCGCACGAGTTCGCTCTTCTGCGTCACCGAAGCCGGGCCGACCATGATTTCAAAGACCGAGCGCCCTCCCCGCCAGCGCGAGGCCTTGGCGGAATGGATGCGTCCCCTCACCGTGAACATCTCGCCCTCGACCGCGTCACTCACCGTCTTGAGATGGCGCCGGTCCTCATAGCGCCGCGGCGCGAAGTGCATCGCATCCTCATGCGTGACGATGCCCATCTTGGCCAGCAACCGCGCATGCGCCGGCCCGATGCCGCGAACGTCCGAGAGCGTCTTGGGTTCGGTGGAGTTGGTGGACATGGTAATGTTATGGCATACTCTCAAGCCGCACGACAATGGCTGAGCACAAGCATCAATTTTCGGAGAGCGAATGGCCTTTCGCTGATGCTGTCAATACTGCCGCCTTCACGACGACCCGCGTAGTTCGAGAAAATTATCCGGTTTTGTTGGTGACTCACGATGAAGATGATGGTTCCTGGCAAATTTTATGTGGGACGACAAATGACAGTAAAGATTGCCTGATCGTTTGTCTTGGATGTGCGTTTGAGCGAGATCGGAGCATTGGCGAACTCGCCGACCTTCCCTGCGGATGGCGTGCATGGAGAGCATCCGTGAATTCGCCGTGGCAAAGAGGTCGAGCGCAAGACGTCCCAAGATCTCCTGTCGTGCGCATGCTTCGCGCTGCAAAAGATCGCTTCCTGCGCGCATGGGACAAGTCCCCTGCGCGCCCGGGCAACAAGTAGCCCGGGCCACCCAAGCTTTTCTTTTCCTATCTCT
>CAZZWT010000053.1:0-13184 GCA_964657775.1 uncultured Candidatus Methylacidiphilales bacterium
GCCGCGTAATGAGGCCGGACCTGGCCCGGCGCGGTAAACATTTCGTCAAAAAAATCGCCAGGTTGGTAAGTGTCGAGCAAAGCCATAAACTAATCGGGAGAAACGGGTAAGAAAATCAGTTCGGGTGGAAAGGGGGTAGTTAACACCAACTAGCGGAGTCAAGCAATAGGAAGAAGCGAGGTTCGTGCCAAGGTTCTTAGTTTGACAAAAGTATCGAGACGGCGGAGTTTGCGGAATGAGCGATTCTCCCGTGACGGTTTTGACGCGCGACATTGAGGCCATCCAAATTCCCAGCGGACTGACCAAGAAGCTGGAAAAAGGGACGCCGGTAATTATCACCCAGGCACTGGGCGGAACCTATACGGTCGTCGTCGAGCACTCGGCCGGGCTTTTCCGGGTGCTGGCCGCAGATGCCGATGCGCTGGGTAAGGAACACGCCCCCTCCGCCGCCGCCAACGGCACCGGACACACCGGCGGCCCGCTGAAGGAAGAGGAGATCTGGACGCAATTGAAGACCTGCTACGATCCCGAGATTCCGGTCAACATCGTGGACCTGGGGCTGATCTATAGCATGGAAATCAAGCCGCAGGACGGCGGCGGAAATCTGGTGGAAGTGAAGATGACCCTCACCGCGCCCGGTTGCGGCATGGGCCCCTCCATCGCCTCGGACGCGCAACGGAAGATTCTGACCGTGCCCGGCGTGACCGATGCGCAAGTCGATGTGGTCTGGGATCCGCCGTGGAGCGCCGAGCGCATCTCCCATGAGGGCAAACAGAAGCTCGGCATGATTTAACGTCTGCCGAAGATTCGAAAACCCAATGGTCAATTTTCGACGGTCGGAGTTGACCGAGGGAACGCGGTTTGTTCCCTCGAGAAACTCCAGTTCTCGACGATTCCCCCTCCTGCTGCGCTGCACTGCAAGCAATTGCGTTTTCGCGCCAAGCAGTTGACTAATCAGTCAAACGAATTAAAATGGGCGCTTCATGTCTACATCAGCCTCACCTCTTCGTCTGCTCGCCCTCGGTGGCGGCATCGCTCTCCTTTCCGGTTGTACGGTCGGCCCCGATTACGTTGCGCCTACTGCCCCGCAGGCTTCTTCCTACAAAGAGTCAGGCCCGTGGAAAAAAGGCGAGCCGCGCGACGATATCTCAAAGGGCAACTGGTACACCGTTTTCCACGACGAGAAGCTGAACGAGCTCGAATCCGAGGCGACCAACAACAGCCAAACGCTGCGCGCGGCGATAGCCAAGGTGAGCGAATCACGGGCCGTGGCCCGTCAAGCCGAAGCGGCTTTCTTCCCGACAGTCGACTTCAACGCCGATGGCTCGCGCCAGCGGACTTCGCCGAACAACGGCCAGCTTGATGCCCAGGCGGGTGGTCAGGGCCGCGCCACTACGTTCAATTCCGCCACGGTGGTTCCGTTCGACCTGAGCTATGAAGTCGATCTCTGGGGCAAGATACGCCGCGCCTTTGAGGCGTCTGGCGACCAGGCCCAGGCGAGCCTGGCCGATTTCGAGAACGTGCTGCTGACGCTGAAAGCCGACGTCGCCACCGAATACTATGCGGTTCGCACGGCTGATTCGGAGATCGATGTGCAGAATCGCAACATCAAGTATTTCAAGGATAACCTGGACCTGACGAACAGCCGGTTTCAGGGCGGCATTAGCACGCAGCTCGATGTCGAGCAAGCGCAGGCGACGCTCGCGGCGGCGCAAGCTCAGTTGGCCACACTGAAAGAACAGCGCGCCCAGTTTGAGCATGCGCTGGCCGTGCTCTGCGGTCAGACGCCGGAAAGCTTCAAGATCGCGTTTCACCCGCTCAACACGCGCATGCCCGCCATCCCGCGCGGCCTGCCTTCGGACCTGCTGGAACGCCGGCCCGATGTGGCCGCCGCCGAGCGCCGGGTGGCCGCGCAGAACGCGGAGATCGGTGTCGCCATCTCGGCCTACTTCCCATCCGTCCACCTGACCGGCCAGACCGGGCTCGACAGCGGCGACTTGGGGCTGCTCTTCAATTGGGAGAGCCGCATCTGGTCCTACGGGCCGAATATCCAGTTCCCGATTTTCGAGGGCGGCCAGATTAGCGCGAATGTGAAGCAGCAGCGCGCCGCATATGAAGAAAATGTGGCCAATTACCGGCAATCGGTGCTGGTGGCGTTCCAAGACGTGGAGGACAGCCTGAGCAATCTTCGCTATCTCTCGCAGCAAGCGGAAGCGGAGAATCGCGCGTTCGATTCGTATAAGAAGGCGCTGGACCTGACGAACTCGCGCTACACGACCGGCCTCGTTTCCTACTTTGACGTGATTCAGGCGCAGGGCTTGGCGCTCGGCGCGGAACAATCGACGGTTCAGATCGAAGGCAACCGCATCGCCTCGACCATCCAGTTGATCAAGGCCTTGGGTGGAGGCTGGGAGGATTCGAGCATCACCAAGCCAGACCACGGCAATCACGTCGATGCGCCCTCGGCTGCACCCACGGTGCTGAGTCCGGGAGCGGGATCGCCGCTGCCGGCGACAAATCCGTAGCCCTAAGGTCGGCAATAGTGGCGGCAGACCAAAACTTCACCGCCGCCGGGGCGCCTGGGTCGGCACTCCACCGCCTTTATCACCTATCCTTCTGCCGCAAACCGCGGTCGCAAGCTATGACCTGTTTTAAATCGCCTGATGGATCGAAGCGTCGCTCCACCACTTCGACAGGCGCGCTTCTGGCACGGCGGGAATGGCCAGGCCTCCCTCGGAATAATGTGAAGTGTCGTTGAAGAGCGTCAGCCGCGCGCGGGTCAGGTCTTTGAAATCGACGATATTCAGCGCGCAGGGGCTCTGGTCGAGATTATCCCGGAATCGGCGCGGATCGAACCCGAGCAGCGAGCTGAGGAGCAGCCGGATCGTCGCCTTATGCGAAACGACCAAAATGGTGCCACCCGGATGGGCGCGCACAATTTCCAGCAACGCCGGCAAAGCGCGGGCCGTCACAGCCAAACCGCTTTCGCCGCCGCTGGGCGCGAAGGTGTAAGGGTCCTTGTCCCACATCAGAGCCTCTTCCGGATACTTCGCGTCGACTTCCTTGCGGGTCAATTCCTCCCAATGGCCGTGGGAGATTTCGCGCAGGCCCTCGCGCTTGTGGATTTCCAGCTTGTGCGGAGCGGCGATGATGCTGGCCGTTTCCACGGTGCGGTCCAGCGGCGAAGCATAGACGACCGTGATGTTCTCGCGGGCCAGGCGTTGAGCCAGCCGACCGGCCTGCGAACGGCCCTCATCGGAAAGTTGGACGTTGGTGGCGCCGGCGAAGCGGTCCTCCGCCGTGAGCACCGTCGCCCCATGCCGAACCAGAAAGACGCGAGTGGGAGATTTGGACATAAAAGAAGTCTCCGATTGAAGCCTGTCGACATGACAGGAGCCGATAGTTATTGAAGCCCGCGTCGATGAGAACGCAATCGCTAATTTATGGGATCAGACAGGACTCAGACCGTTTCACCTTGCACGACTTTGCGAGCGGTCGTAAACCAATCCCGTGCGAATTGTAACCGTGCTCGTTTTTTTAGGGCTGCTTGCCATTACGTCAGCAGCGCATTGCCAGGTTCTGCTCATCACCGTGGGTGGCACGTGGAATTATCAAGGGCAGGGCGAGTTCTCGGACATACCGGCTGGAACGCCTTTCACTTTCACGGAGACTTTCGATATCTCCCGGGCGGTGCAAGTTAACACCATCGGCTCAACGGTCTATTATACCGATCCTGCGGGAACATCGTCCATTACCACAGGTGCTTCGGTGCTATCGGGCGTCGGTCCCGAAATCGCAGTCAGTTCTAACTCGGATCCAGCTGATCCTTACTATGGGTACGAATTTTCTCAGACCCTTTCCGGCGGCGGATATGCCGTTCAAATTTTGAGCGGAAATAGTTCGGTCGCTCCCGACACGACATTGCTCAACTTAAAGACCTTTCCCTTCGTGAATTTTATGAATGCAGCCAACCTTGCGGCGGTGAATTTGAGTCCAAGCCTTCTTTCGGGAAACAATAACTCCTTCACCGTCCAAGTGGAATCGGTTCCTGAGCCTTCGGCCCTATCACTGGCCATGCTCGCACTTGTGGCTTTTGTAGCCCTGCTCTATCGAAAACGCCGCGCATCTCTTCTTGCCTGAAAATAAAACGGCGATCCCCTTGCGAGATCGCCGTTTTTTCAGAAGCGGGAAACTACTCTTTGTCTTCCGACTTCGGAGCCTTTTCCTTCTTCGCGGGCTTGTCGGCCTTTTCGGCTTTTTCAGCCTTGGGCTTGTCGGCCTTGGGGGCTTTCTCCGCTTTTTCGGCGGGGGCAGCGGGCGCGGCATCGACAACATAATCCACCCATTCCAGGAAGGCGACCGGCGCGGAGTCCGACTGGCGCGGTCCAAGCTTGATGATGCGGGTGTAGCCGCCCTTGCGGTCGGCGAAGCCCGGGGCGATCGTCTTGAAGAGCGTCGCAACGACATCGCGCTGGCCGATCTTGGCGATGGCGAGACGGCGCGCGTGGAGCGTGCCGGTCTTACCGAGCGTGACGAGCTTTTCCGCGAGGGGGCGGGCTTCCTTGGCCTTGGCCAGGGTGGTTTTGACGCGCTTGTGGATGATCAGGCTGGCCACAATGTTGGCGAGCATGGCAGAACGGTGCTGCGAAGTGCGTCCGAGTTTACGGGTATTTTTCTGGTGGCGCATGGCGGTGGGCTCTCTTGGCTCTAATTAATCTACCTTGCCGTTTTCGGAGGCGGGTACGTCGACGAGCCCAGCTTCCAGCTTCATGCCCAGGCTGAGGCCAAGGTTCTGGAGCTTGTCCTTGATTTCGTTGAGGGATTTCTTACCGAAGTTGCGGTACTTGAGCATTTCGGCCTCGGTCTTCATGGCCAGCTGGCCGACCGTGGTGATATTGGCGTTGTTGAGACAGTTCGCGGCGCGGACCGACAGCTCGATCTCGTTGACGCTCATGTTGAGGAGCTTCTTGAGCTTGCTGTTTTCCTGGCTGACCTGCGGCTGACTCTCTTCGAACTCGATGGTCTCCTTGTCGAAGTCGACGAAGAGATCGAGATGATGGCGAAGGATGGCGGAAGCCTGGAGGAGCGCCTCGTCGGGCGTCAGGCGGCCGTCGGTCCACATCTCGAGCACGAGCTTGTCGTAATCGGTGCGCTGGCCGACGCGGGTGTTTTCGACCGCGTACTTGACCTTGCGCACGGGGGAGAAAAGCGAGTCGATGGCGATGACGCCGATGGACTGCTCAGGGTGTTTGTTGTATTCGGCGCTGACGTAGCCGCGGCCGACCTTGACCTCGAGCTCGGCTTCAAAGCGCTGCTTCTTGTCGAGCGTGGCGATGACCTGTTCGGGGTTGAGCACTTCCACACCGGCGTCGAGCTTGATGTCGCCCGCAGTGACCGGTCCTTCTTTGGTGACATTCAGGAAGAGAACGCGGGGATCGCGGTTGGGGAGCTTGAAAAGGACCTTCTTGAGGTTGAGGACGATGTCGGTGACATCTTCCGTGACGCCCGGCAGGGTGCCGAACTCATGCACGGCGCCCTCGAGCTTGATCGAGGCGACGGCGGCGCCTTCCAGCGAGGAAAGCAGAACGCGGCGCAGGGAATTTCCGAGCGTGTGGCCGTAACCGGCTTCAAACGGTTCGGCGACGAATTTGGCGTAGTTACCCTTGGAAGCGGCTTCGTCCTTCGTCAGACGATTGGGCATTTCGAAACGACCGAGGCGGATAGGCATTTTAGTATCTCCTGGCTGGGTTACCCGAATTGCCGCGACATGCTATCGAGGCGACCGGACCAACAGCCAAATGGTGATGTTCACTGACTACTGCCCTCCCCTCATCACCCTTCGAAGAGGAACAGGCGATTCCGCACCAGCGGAACCGCGAAAGTTTTTCTATCTTTAGATAATGATTTTAATGATTTCTGATGATTTTAGGAAGGGATCGGAACCCCATCCTTCCGCATCATTATAATCATTATCCAATTCTGCGACTTAGCGCGAGTAAAGCTCGATGATCAACTGTTCGTTGACGATCGGCGCGATTTCCTCGCGGGTGGGAATACGCTTCACTTCACCCTTGAAATTGTCCTTGTCGAGCAGGAGCCAATCGGGAACGGTGACGATCTGCGTCGCCGCCAGACCGCGCGTGCCGAGCTGGCGCGAGACGGCGTTGTTCCGTACTTCGACGACATCGCCGACCTTCGTATTGAAGCTGGCGATGCTGACGCGCTTGCCGTTGACGTTGACATGGCCGTGATTGACCATCTGACGCGCGGCGCGGCGGGAATTGCCGAAACCGAGGCGGAAAACGACGTTGTCGAGGCGGGTCTCAAGAAGCTGCAGCATGATCTCGCCCGTGATACCACGCTTGCGGAGCGCCGTCTCGTAATAGCCGCGGAACTGTTTCTCGAGCAGGCCGTACATCAGGCGGAGCTTTTGCTTCTCGCCGAGCGCGGTGGCGTACTCGGACTGCTTGCGGCGGCCCTTGTCGCCATGCATTCCCGGGGGATAATTGCGGCGTTCGAGAGCCTTGTGGTTACCAAAAAGGGGCACACCATAGCGGCGGCTTTTCTTCGTGCGGGGTCCAGTATAACGAGCCATAGGAGTATCTTTTAAAACTTACACGCGGCGCTGCTTGCGCGGGCGGCAACCGTTATGCGGGGTGGGGGTGACGTCGGTGATGGAGGTGACTTCCAAGCCGATGGCCTGGAGCGCGCGGATCGCGGACTCGCGGCCGGTGCCCGGACCCTTGACCCGGACGGAGACTTCCTTCAAGCCGTGGCCCATGGCCTGGCGGGAAGCGTCCTGCGCGACGACCTGCGCGACATACGCGGTCGACTTCTTCGAGCCGCGGAAACCGCACTTGCCGGCCGAGGACCAACCGATGACGGCGCCCGTCATGTCGGTGATGGAGACGATGGTGTTGTTGAACGTCGCGGAGATATGCGCGATACCCGTGAAAATGTTCTTGGAGCCCTTGGCCTTGACGATCTTGGGCTTTTCCATGTCGTTCGGGTCGAGCGACAGGCTGGTGGAAATCTGGTCGGCCGGTTTGACGGCGGCGGCGGGCGTCTCGCCCTTCTTGCCAGCGGCTTTCTTTTCGCCGGCGGGCTTTTTCTCGGCCTTGGGCTTTTCAGCGGTGGCGGCAGGAGCAGCAGCGGCAGCCGGGGCAGCTTCCATGGTCGCAGCAGCGGCGGGCGCGGCTTCTTTCTTCGCGGCCTTCTTTTCCGGCGCGGGTTTCGCGGCGGGTTCGCTCGCGGGTGTCTTGGGGGTTTCGTCTGCCATGGGAATCAGGGGGTGTGTGAGATGTATCGAGACTATGTGAGACTAGGTGAGATAAGCTGAGATTAATGTGAGACCAGCCAAGATTACGTCTTACCAGCCTTGGCGTCTTTGTTGCGCTGGACGCCGACCGTCTTGCGGGGGCCTTTGCGGGTACGGGCGTTGGTGCCGGTGCGCTGACCGCGGACCGGGAGACCACGGCGATGACGGATGCCGCGGTAACAATTGATCGCCTGGAGACGCTTAAGATTCTGCTGCAATTCGCGGCGAAGGTCGCCTTCGATCACATACTTGTTCTCCTGGATGATCTGGATGATGCGGTTGAGCTGCTGATCGGTCAGCGTCTTGGCGCGAACATCGGGGCTGATTTCCGCCACTTCGAGGATGTACTTGGCGCGGGTCGGCCCAATGCCGTAAATGTAAGGGAGAGCGGCTTCAATCCGTTTGTCACCGGGAATATCGATACCGAGGAGGCGAGGCATAATTTAAAAAGTGGGTAAGGAGTGGGTGAACCGGATTAACCCTGGCGCTGCTTCAAGCGCGGGTTTTTCTTGTTGATGATGTAGACACGGCCCTTCCGGCGGACTACTTGGCAGTCCGAGGTACGGCGTTTGACGGAAGCGCGAACTCTCATGATTTTATCTCGTTTTGTCTCTTAAAGAGGTGATTGACACTCTGAGCGTGAAGACAAAAATGCCTTCTCACGCAAAGCGCGGGAGTACGACACTATCAAAAGTCACCCTCATGGCAAGCAGCTTGTTCACTTTTTTAGGGATTATTTTCGCATCGCAAATTCCGAAGGTAGTCGGCGCGTGACACATCTCTCGGCCTTGCGCCCAAACGGATGAGCGAGCACGCGCGACCGACTGCGTTTTCTTAAGAAGATAACGCGTTCTTTTAATTCTCATGCAGAGGCGTCCCGCGGACGGGACGCTCCGGCGCAGGGCCTGCGCCGGCTACCTTTCTGGTTCGTACCCTAAACGTTTGGCGGCCCAGCGTTTGAGGATGTCAGCGCACTCGGCCCAAGACAACCTCCGCATGACCGAGGCGCCGAAATCGGTGCCGGGGGGCAACTCCTGCGCGTTCATGCCGGCGATGAGCTCGTCGATCCGCGCGTCCGTCAGTGGCTCCTTCATCACGATGATCGCGCCGGCCATTTTGCCCTCGCCGTTTCCGATCGGGACCATCTGGACGACGCCGTCCTTGAACCAATGTTCGGCGCAAAAATGGATCAGGTTTCCCGCCGCCATATAGTTGGCCTTGCTGTACTGCAGCGCCGGGTCGACCATGACGAGCATACCGCGCGCGCCGCGCAGCGAACTGCGGCAGACTTTTCCGTCGAAGGTGAGAAAATTGGCGAACTCGAATGGGCTCACCTGCCCGCGCAGCGCGAGATCGTGCTGCGACGTCCAGGTGAGACTCTCCGATGTGACGTAGAGCGCCTCCGTGCCGACTGCGATTTTGCCACCATCGGGCAAGGCCTGCTGCATCATGCCGAGCAAACTCTTCGTCATGCCAACCATCTCCTGGTCGATGGCGTTGTACATGGGCAGGCGCGTGAGCCAGTCGCCCTCAAGCTGGTAACTTTCCGAGCTGACATTTTGCGATTCGAACGAGCCGGTCAGAACCTGGGTGAAGCCGCAGAAGGCGTAGGCGCACGCGGCGAGGAGGAGGAATCCGGGCCGCACGCGCCACCGCTCTGCCGCCCAGAAAATCGCAAGCCACAAAACTGGCACGATCATGAGCAGAAACCGCATCGACTTGAACGCGATGCCGAAGGAAAAAAAGAAACCAAGCAGCACGTAGGCGGTGACCAGCGGCGCCAGCAACGAGGCGGGAAAAGCGGCGCGGGTTGGCGTCGCCACAGGTGCGCCGGGCGATGACTGATTCGATTTGTAGGCCGCGATGCCGACGACCGTGAAGATTATTGCCATGGCTACCGCGTGATAAAAAAAGGTGAGGCAGAGCGGAAAGTAGAACAGGCGGAAGAGCCCCGTGCAGGTGAGTTGCGTGGCGAACAGGCCCGAGACTTCGTTGGTATCGACGAGGCGGACGATCGACTCCGCCGCGCCGCAGACCAGGGCGAGGAGCGCGACAGGGATCAGGCCCGCCATCGCGGCCAAGGCGTGACGAACGAGATTTTTGCGCGTGCTGACCTCGCGGCGCATCCACACCGCGTGGACGATTTCTGCGACAAGCCAGGTGCCCGCGAAGATGATCGCATTGGGTGCCTTGACCCAGAACATGAGTCCCGCGCCCACGCCGGAGAGCACGCTGCTCGTCCACGCGAACGAGCGCCAAGCGCGGACTTGCCAGGCCAACGCCACCGTGCCGAGCGCAAGGAACGGCATGTCGGCAAAATAGAAATAACTGTGATCGAGCGAGATGTTTTGCACGGCGCAAAAGAGGAAGATCGCCGCCGTCCATTCCACGCGATCAAGCGCGCGGCAGAGCATCCAGATTCCGAGCGCGAGCAGGCCATAGGTGGTCACGACCTGGGTGATGCCATACGTCGTCAGGTTGGCCCAACGGGCTGGAAGCAGGAAAAAAATCACGTCGTGCGGCGGCGCCAAGGTTTGCCCCTGTGCGGTGAACGCCTCCCAGGCGCGCGACCACTGGCCGGTGTGGAGGAAGCCATCGACCGTCATGGCGTGGAGAATGTAGTGCTCGCTGTCGCCGAAGGGCATCATCCCCTCCGAGACCACGCCGTTGGAGCTCAGCGCGAAACAGATCCCCGCGGCGAGGAGGAGCGAGAGGGCAAGAGGCCACGCCTTCAACCATCGCTCCAGCGTCTCCATGCGGCGCACGATAGGCGGGCGTTACTCGATTGCAAAGCCTTCGAGGGATCCGCATCGAAAGTTTGCGAGGAGGTTGCGCGGTAGCCGCAATACGCCGGGCGGCGGTGCCTTAGGTCTGCCGGACGAATCGTTGTGCGGGTTCGTGCGAATCATTTCGCGCGAACAGGAGATCGACTCTGATCACAGTTGCAACGGAAATACGCATCACTGGCGACCTCCTGTGGCTCCGCTTCGCTGCGCCACCCGGACAACGAGTTGTCCGGGCCACCCAAAGAGACGCGCACGGTGGCAGCGAATCGCGCAGCCTGTCGCCCGTAGATCAACGCCACCAAACTCCCAAAAAACAAACGCGGCGGCGATGGCTCGCCGCCGCGCGTATGAATGAACCCTAACCCAAACTTTTACCGGCCGGCCTTGATCTCGTTTTGGAACGTGGTGAACGCGTTCTTTTTCGTGCCGTTGAGACCGGTGACCAAACCGAAGTAACCTTCCGAGGCGAGCAGCGAGAGACTGGACGCATCGACATTGCCGTCGTCATACAGCTCGTAGATGAAGACCGCCTTAACCGAGGGCACCGGCTTAAAGCTTTCGATGTTGTTCTGGATCGCGGTCGCCTCGGCGGCCCAATCCTGGCTCGTCGTCGGCGTGGCGTTGTTGGCCACGGAGCCGTTGAGCAATCCGCCACCGGTGATGTTCTGCGAGCGGTTCGTCTCGGTGATCCAGATATCCATCGGCTTCGTCGGATCGGTCTTGCTCTTGAAGTCATTGAGGCACTGGACCGGCGTGCGGCCGTTGGCGGCGCTCTTCGGGTCATTGATCACGGCATTGAATCCACCGTAGTTCGGTCCGTACCAGTGCCAGGAGATCGCATCGCAAGGCAGCACGCCGTTGTCGTAGGCCTGAATCTTGGCGAGCAGGCCCCAGTGCCGGTAGCACATGCCGATCAGCACTTGGGGCGTGACCGTGGTCGTATGGGCGGCGCGGCCCGCGGCGTAGGCGTCCTTGATGCCCTGGTAGGCGCCGTTGAAGCCGTTGGCGATGGCCACGAATCCACCGGGGGTGTGATCGGGGAAGTCGGTGGCGTGCGTGCCGTCGTAGATGACATTGACCAAATCGTCGTTCTCGACTTCGTTGCCGAGCTCCCACGTGGGAATGGTGTAGCCCTTGGCGATGGCGTAGGTGGCGAAGTTGTAGCCGATCGTGTAGTTGGTGCTGTAGTTGGTCTGCGCGGAGTTGGCCGCGATAATTGAGGTCGGCAGAACGGGGAGCAGCGTGATGCCCGCTGTCTTGGCCTTCGGCGCCACCGTGTCGAGGTAGGAGGGATAGGCCGCGCCCTCGAAGGTGATGCGGTAATAACCGGCGCCAACGGCGTTGAGGTCGTTCATCTGCGCGGTGACGTTGGCCGGGATCCAGCTCGCATAATTCGTCCACGTGGGGTGACCGTTCACGCCCCAGATCAAGGGAGTTAACGTGGAGGCGGTGGTAGGCGGCGTATTGGAAGGCGTTACTGCAGGGCTGACGACCGGGGCAGTGACGACTGGCGTGCTCGTCGTCTCGGGCGTCGTTGCCGGAGTGCTCGGAGCGGCAGCGGTCGAGGCCAACGGCGTGTTGACGGCGCCCTCGATCAATTGGAAGCCGTTAAGCGTCGCCCAATTGTAGTTACCCCTGGCAACGTTGACCTTCAGCGTGCCAGTCGAGGAAGTCACGACGGGAATCACCACATAGGCAACGCCCGGGCCCTTGCTGATCTTGCGACTCACGCCGCTCGTGCTGCCGGTGTAGGTGGAGGCGCCGTAGACTGTGAACTGCGAACCTTCGTTGATCTGGTTGCCCGCACCGTAGAGCACGAGCGAGTAGGCCTGGTTATGGGCCAGCCCGGTCAGGCTCAGCGAGAGGTTGGTGGCCGTGCCGGTTCCGTAGGCATAGCTGTCGGCGAAGGCGGTCATTAGTCCTGTGGTCGCCGAGTCCATGGGCGAAGGAGTCGTGCCGGAGGTAATTTGGCCGGTGGCGACCCAGGCATCGCCCGAGGTCCACGAGGCGGAAACCGATGTAGGCTGGCCGGTCACGTCCTTCAACAGGATCGGACCGCCTTTGCCGAGGTTGCTGGAATTCCAGATATCACCGGTCGAGCCGAAGGCGGCCGCGCCGGTTTGCGTCACCGTGCCGAAGTGAAAATCGACCATCGCGGCCTTGGCCGAGGGCGCCGCTAGGGCGGCTGCGGCGAGGATCAAGGCGTATTTAAGTTTGTTCATGTCAGATTTGGGTTTTTAGGTTTTTGTGGTCAGGTCACTTTTTGTTCTGTGCCTAACCGAGACCTCCTTTTGCAGTCGATGTACCAACTGGCACAAAACGGGAGGCAACTGGCGCCCAAGCTTCTGTCGTCCGATTTATTTGCATCCGGAAGTCGAGATGGAGAATTCTTCCAGTTAGCTTGTCCAAAATCTGACATCCCTACGGAATTTAGTAAAAAAACTCGATTAAATACCATGAATCACCATCAGTCTTACCTCCCAAAATGGGCATTTGGTATAGGCGCGTGTTAAAGGAAGAGGGCAAAATGTTTATCTACCTAAGGGCATTATTTGCCTAGAAAATTAGTCCATAACGATCCGTGATGGGCAATAAATGGGCATCGCTGTGACTGATTTTACTCTTTTCCTTGAGCCACAAAATAAATTTTGCGCGCTTTCCGACACATCCCTCCAGGTGTCATGATTCCTGACATTCGCGTCTTAATCGACTTCCCCTCATCAGGGGATATTACCCGCGAGGCGGTTCTTTGTGAGGGCGGGGAGCCTATTGGGCAACCGGAGGCAAACGGTCTCTTGTCTTATAACGCGACTAGCTTCGTGAGAGTCACTTAGGGCACGATACGTCCGCGCGAGAGATCGTAAGGATGAAACTCCAGCTGGACGTGATCGCCGGTAGCCAAGCGGATGAAGTTGAGCCGGTGCTCTCCCGAGGTGCGGGCAATGCACCGATGGCCGTTTGCCAGCTCAACGCGGTAGGCGCCGTGGTTGAGGATTTCGATCACGGTTCCCCGGGCGTGAAGCTGGTTGGGATGGGCCACGGGCCGAAAGCTAAAAGGAAAAAGGAAAAAGGTAAAAGGT
>CAZZWT010000054.1:0-8886 GCA_964657775.1 uncultured Candidatus Methylacidiphilales bacterium
AAATTCGCATGCACCCGAGCCCGCCGCCCGGCGTGCGGCGGCTATCTGCTGCACTTCATTCCGCTGATCTTCTGTCTCCTCACCTTGTCGCTCCCCGCCGCCACCCCCGACGCCGATCTCGACGCCGCCAACCGCGCCTTCACCGCGGGCGATTACGACACCGCTGCCAAGCTCTTCCAACAGATTATTACTACGCGCGGCTACTCGGCCGCGGTCTGCTTCGATCTCGCCAACGCTGACGCAAAAGCCGGCCGCACGGGCGAAGCTCTCCTGAATTACGAGCGCGCCCGCTACCTCGCGCCCGGCGATCGCGACATCAACATCAACCTACAGGCCGCGCGCAAGAAAGCCGGGCTCGATCCGAATCCGTATCGCTGGTGGCAGATCGTCCTCCTCAGCATCAACTGGACGGTGTGGCTCGGCATCATCGGCGTCATCCTCGTGCTCATCTTCATCGCCATCGTCGGTACGGCCTACAAGCCGGCGCGGCCATTCCGGACTGCCTTTCGGCTGATCCTCTTTATCGGCATTCCGCTTTGCCTGCTGATGGGGTTCGTCGAGCTCTCCACCATCGGCTTCAATGACCGGATCGAGGGCGTCATCGTCGCGCCCAAAGCGGCCACGCTGCACCTCTCGCCCTTCTCCAGCGCGGATCCCAGCGGCACCATCCCGGAGGGCGAATTGGTCACGGTGGAGAACCGGCACGGCGATTATTTCTGGATCGAGGCGCGCGATCACCACTTTGGCTGGATCGACCTGCATGACATCGAGCCGGTCAACGGCAGCTTTGACGCTAAGCCGTAGCCGGTAAAAGAATCCGCGCCCAGGTCGCGACGCTAAATCGAGTGCTGAACAAATGCCAAGGTTGGGCCGGAGGCCGACCCTCCGATGAAAGACTTAAGTCCCGAAATTAATGCCGACTGCTTTCGCCGTCGTCACCATCTGGCCATCGGGCGGGACATGCTTGATCTGGCCGACCGCTTCCTTGATCGTCACCGCGCCGATCTGGTAGTTGAGGTAGCTTACCATGCAGCCGAATTTCTTTTCCTGGATCAGTTGCACCGCGCCGACGCCGAAGCGGGTGCCGAGGTTGCGATCCTGGGTGGTGGGTGCTCCCCCGCGTTGAAGATGACCGAGTACCACCGTGCGCGTCTCGCGCTTGGTTCGCTCGCCTATCTCCGCCGCGACTTGCGCGCCAATGCCGCCGAGGCGCACTTCGCCCTTCGTTGCGCCTTCCAGCGTCGAAACACCGCCGCCCGTCGCCATCGCACCTTCCGCCGCCACGATCAGCGTGGAGGCCGCGCCGCTCGACATGCGTTTTTCCACGTGGGCCGCGAGCCGTTCGTAGGAAAAAGGAATCTCCGGGATCAAAATCACATCCGCACCGCCGGCCAGGCCGCCGTGCAGCGCGATCCAGCCTGCGTGCCGGCCCATGACCTCGAGCACCATCACGCGCTTGTGGCTCGCCGCGGTGGTGTGCAGGCGATCCAGCGCATCGGCCACGCATTGCACGGCCGAGTCGAAACCGAACGTCGTCGCCGTGGCGGAAAGGTCATTATCGATCGTCTTCGGCACGCCGACGACCTGCACGCCGTTTTCAAAAAGCTGGTCCGCCGTGGTTAGAGAGCCGTCGCCGCCGATGCAAATCAACGCGCGCACGCCGAGGTCCGAAAGCGTCTTCTTCGCCTCGTCGATGATCGGTTGCGGGATCATCGCTTTTTCGCCTAAGCCCTGCTTCGCGACAAAGCGGCCGCGATTGGTGGTGCCGATAATCGTGCCACCGATCGGCATGATGCCCTGCGTGTTTTCCAGCGTGAGAATCTTGTAGTTAACGGGCGAGAGGAGACCTTCGTAACCATCGATGAAACCGAGGACCTCCCAGCCCAGCGTATGGGCCGACGCGACCGCGGCCCGGATGACGGCATTCAGCCCGGGACAATCACCACCGCTGGTTAAAACGCCAATACGAAATCGATGCACGGTCTAATGTGCTATCCCGCTTTTAAAAAAGAGCAAATCGAAACGGCGGAAGTGGTGTTATTTTTTGTAAAATAAGGTGACCTCCGCGTCAGGTTCGGCATGCTCGCTCGAATGCAGCGCGAATTTTCCGAAAACCAGCCCGAGCTGATGGACCTGCCCAACCTCGACACCGACGCACTGCGCAACGATCTTGAGCATCTCGGGCGCATCAATCGCACTTTTGGCGGTACGAAAGCGGTCGAGGCGGTCTTCCACAAACTCGCCGACAAGACCCGGCGCCTCCTCCTCATCGACCTCGCCTCCGGCTACGGCGACCATGGCCGCAACCTCCTCGGCCGCGCAGCCAAGCGCCAGCAGGATGTCACCATTATCGCCGTCGATTTCCAATTCCAGACGCTGCAAATCGCCCGCGCCGCCACGCCCGCCGACAAAAAAATGTTCTTTGTCCAAGCCGACGCGCGGCAACTCCCGTTCCGCAACAAGGCGGCCGACCTCGCCTTCTGCAGCCTGGCACTCCATCACTTCGACGACACCGACGCACTCACCGTGCTGAGAGAAATGGCGCGCATCGGTAAGCTCGGCACGGCTTGTGTCGATATTGTCCGCAGCCGTTTGGCCGTCATCGGCATCTGGATGATGACCACCTTCCTTATCCGCGACCCCATGGTGCGCCACGATGCGCGTCTTTCCGTGCGCCGTGCCTTCACCCGTGAGGAAATGCGTTCACTCGCGCACCGCGCCGGGTGGCCCAACCTCAAGCAGCTCAAGTTTCTCTTCTTTCAACAAGCGGTCGTCGCGCAGGCCGAGTCATGAGAACCACCAACTCGATTACCATCCGGGCGCCGCTCCACGCCATCTACACCACAGCGTCGGACCTCACGCGCTGGCCCGATTTCCTGCCCCACTACCGGTACAACAAATTCCTCTCGCCGATGCCGTGGGGCGGCATCGTCAAGATGTCCGCCGTGCGGACGGGCATCCCGACCACCTGGATTTCCGAGTACCGCATCGACACCGAAAAGTGCCAGCTCTACTTCAAGCACCTCAAATCCGCCCTGAACGCCACGCGCGGCATGGAGGTCATCTGGAGCTTTACCGCCACGCCGGAGGGCATCCGCGTCGAGATTAGTCACGAATTGGATTTGCGCTGGCCCCTAATCGGTGGCTTTGTAGCCAAGTATGTCGTCGGTCTCTTCTTCATTCACCACATCGCCACCCTCACCCTCGCTGGACTAAAGCGCAAAGTCGAAAGTCTGTCTCCATCATCATGAGTTCACGCGTCGTTATCACAGGAATTGGGGCGCTGACCTGCGCCGGAAGCGGGCGGCAGGGACTCTGGGACGCCATCCTCCGCGAACAATCGGGCATCACTTTCGGCAAACGGTTCGACACCTCGGTCTACGACGCCAAGTGCATGGGCGAGATCAACGACTACGATTCCGCGCAGCACTTCCCACCCCACAAGCTGAAGCGCATTGACCGCTTCGCGCAATTCTCGCTTGTGCTCTCGGAGCAGGCGCTGGTCGATGCGAATTTAAAGCTTTCCCCGGAAACCCCGCGCACCGATGTCGGCGTCAGCTTCGGCACAGCACTCGGCGGAATCACCACGGCGGAATTGACCCACGAGAAATTTTTGCGTGAGGGACTGCGCGCCATCCCGGCGGCGCTCGCGCTGCAGGTCTTTGGCGGCTCGGCCCACAGCAATATTTCCATCGCCTACGGCGCGCGTGGCTACAGCACGACCAACTCGAACAGTTGCGCCTCGGGCACCGTGGCCATCGGCGAGGCGTTCCGCATTATTCGTGAAGGTAAGGCCTCGGTCATGATCGCCGGCGGCGCGGAGGCTCCCCTCGCCCCGCTCACCTACGGCGCGTTCGATACGATCAAGTCGATGTCCAAGGAAGTCAAGGACGCCACGCGCTCCTGCCGTCCGTTCGATGCCACGCGCACCGGCTTCGTCATGGCCGAAGGCGGCGGCAGCGTGATTCTGGAATCGCTCGAGCACGCGCAGGCCCGCGGCGCGCACATCTACGCCGAGGTGCTCGGCTATGCGCTCAACAACGACGCCTATCATATGTCCTCCTCGCTGCCCGAGGGCGAGTCGGCCATCGCCAGCATGGGCATGGCGCTCGACGAGGCCAAGCTCAAGCCCGCGCAGATCGACTACATCAACGCCCACGCCAGCAGCACGCCGATGAATGACGGCACGGAGGCCAAGGCGGTGACGAAATTCTTCGGCGCCAAAACGCCCGCCGTCAGCGGCACCAAGCCCTACACGGGCCACGCGCTCGGCGCCACCGGCGCGATCGAGGCCGCCATCTGCTGCCTCGCCATCGAACATGGCCACATCCCCCCCACACTCAACTGTCACGAGCCGTGCGAGGAAGTCACCCCCGGGTTTGATCTCGTCCGCCTTAAGGGCCGCAAGCAGCAACTCAACTACGTGCTGAGTAATTCGTTCGGCTTTGGCGGAATTAATTCGTCGCTCGTCTTAGGCAAGTTCGCGTAGACGGTTGCTCTGCAAGAGTCGGGTCGCCGGGGAAACTCGTTGTCCGGGCTCTTGGTTTGAACCGAAGCGTGGGGGTGAGCCGAGACGGTATGTCGCCCGGCCCACCCCAAAAGCCTATCACTCCTCGGAGGTGAGAAGTTCCTGCCAGAAACGCGGCAACAGCTCCGTGAAGATGCTGTGCGACCACGTATCGTACCGCCAAATTTCCAGAAAGCCCGCGCCCGCGATGAGCACCACTGTCCGCTTCTCGTCCGGGTCGCCCGGATGAATCGAACCCGGGGCTGGAACAAGCCCCGCCTTGGCCAGGGCGGAAGGAAAGGAGAGAAACGCGCGCGAATTTTTATACGCACAGTTCACCGGCTGAATGAGCTGCGCCAAACGGCCAGAGGGATCACTGAGCCATTCATTCAAATTTAACGTATTGATCGGATTAGAATTCAATCGCTGAAGGAGTTGGCCTACGTATGGATTATGCTCCTTTAATACTAATAACTGTCGATGAGGCCCCGGAATGGCGATCAGGCGCGACGGACGATCATAAAAAAAGTCCTTAAAGCGGTTCTTCAGCGCGACCGAGCACTGGCACTGGACCGGCTCAATAAGAGCGTAATCGAGAGAACATCCCACTTCCACCTGCTCACTGCTATTGGGTGGATTTCCTGTGCTGCCGGAGGGGAAGCTTTCTGGAAGGTCGGGGTGCATTGAAAAGATATTTATAGTTTAGAGATGTACAAAAGCAAGTCTTTTTCTGATGAATCGGACACAATGAAGTTTTTTCCGGTTCTTACTCCAAGTGAGTACTTTCAGAGGTGAACTCCCAAGCTTGAAGGATTTTAACGTCTAAATGTTCTCGTAACTCTCTCTCAGCAAGATAGTAAGACTCAATATTTTGCAAGACAAACATCTCTAATGACAATAATTTTCAGTATCTTACAGCTTACCTCATCATGCATAGGCCGGAGTGTCAATTCAACATGCAGATTGGCGCAAAAAAAGTCGTATGGAATTCCAAGACATCGGCAGTAAGCGCGCTGAGATGACCCCAATCTTCGTTAAATTTACGGCTCCACATTCGTCGCGATTGGCAGCAAGCTGGCACCATGTTCCTCGCAGGCGATATCGGCGGCACCAAAACCAATCTGGCCATTTACACTTATGAAGGCGGAACGGAGCGCCTCGTTGCGAAAAAGGTCACGGCGTTTCCCAGCAAGGACCACGGCACGCTGGGTGAGATCATCAGCAAGTTTCTCGGTGAGGACCACGGGATTCAGCAAGCCTGCTTCGGTGTCGCCGGCCCGGTGAAGAACGGCAAGGTACAGGTGACCAACCTGCCGTGGGTGGTCGATGCCGCCGCGCTGCAGGCGGAGCTCGGCATCGCGCAGATCAGCCTGCTCAACGATCTCGAGGCGAACGCTTATGGCATCAACACGCTGCTGCCGGAGGAATTGCTCCCGCTCAACCCGCAGTGCGAGCCGCGTCAGGTCGGCAACCGTGCGCTCATCTCGGCCGGCACCGGCCTCGGCGAAGCGGGGCTGTTGTGGGATGGCGTAAGTCATCGCCCCTTTGCCAGTGAGGGCGGCCACGCCAGCTTCGCGCCGAATGACAGCATCGGCGACGAACTCCTCATCTGGCTGCGCAAGAAGCACGGCCACGTAAGCTGGGAGCGCGTGCTCTCCGGCATGGGCATGAAAAATCTCTACGCCTTTTTCCGCGAACGCTCCGGCGTGGCCGAGCCCAACTGGCTCGCCGCCGAACTGAAGGACGGCGATCTCGGCGCGGTGGTGAGCCAGGCCGGCCTCGCGGGCAAAGACCCCGTTTGCGTTGAGACGGTTGACTGCTTCACGCGCAATTACGGCGCGGAGGCGGGCAACCTCGCGCTCAAGATGCTCGCGCTCGGCGGCGTCTACATCGGCGGCGGCATCGCCCCGAAGATGCTCGATAAAATGAAAAGCCCGCTCTTCCTCGACGCCTTCATCCACAAGGGCCGGCTCAGTCCCCTCCTTCAGGCCACGCCGGTCTATGTCATCCTCAATGACAAGACCGCGCTGCAAGGCGCGGCGTGGTTCGCGGCGCATCTGGCCTAGATCTATTTCACCCCTACCCCTCACCCTTATGAATACCCTCACCACCGTCGAACGCACCCCTCAACAACAGGCCAGCCGCTGGCGTACGGTGGTCATCATCGTCGGCGCAGTGTTCCTCGGCTTGGTCGTGGCGCCCTTTATCTTCATCGCGATCACGGGACTCGTCGGCCTCACCGTCGCTCTGGCCATTGCCGCAGTGGTGACGCTCGGGGGCTGGGCGCTGTTGCCCTTCGCCGGCATGGTCGCGGCTAACTGGAAGATCAAGCTGCTGAAGATGGAGGCCTCTCGCAATCCGGTCGAGACGATGCAAAACGAACTGAAGCGCCGCCAACAACTGCTCGAGCAATTCAAGCAGAAGATCATCGTGTTCGGCAGCAAGGTGAAAACTTTTCAGGACAAAGTGGGCAGTTTGAAAAAGCAATTTCCGGAGGACGCGCCGCAGTTCGAGGAAAGCTTGGGAAAAATGAAACAGCTTTACGCGCTTCGCCAGCAAAAGTACAAGGAGGCCGAGGGCAACATTGTCGAGTTTGAAGCCGAAATCGAGAAAGCCAATATCCTCTGGGATGTCGGGCAGGCCGCCGCTGCCGCCGGTGAAAGCGCGGGAATGTCCGACGAGGATTTCTACGCGAAGATCAAGGTTAAGTCGTCGCTCAACGCCATCCAGGACAAGCTCAACCTTTCCTTTGCCCAGCTCGATGTTGCGTTGCTATCCGAGAAGGAGCCGACCCTGACCGCGCTGCCCGGCAAGCCGACCACGCTCGACTTACCCGCCAACACAAAGTCCGAAACTCAGGCCGAGAATTCCTAAGCCGTACGCATGAAACTGCAAATCGTCACCTTCATTTTCATCGCGATCTGCCTCGGCCTTCTCGCCCTTTACGCCCTTCATCAGCAAGTCCAGACGAACACGCCGCCGCCTTCGGCGCCGACTGACACACCTTCGAACCAGTACCGCCTTTAGTTCAACTCGTGAAATCCATCCTGTGAAAAATCCAAGCATCCTCACCTTCGCGCTGACCCTTTTATCCGGTGTGACCTTAGCCCAGGCCCAGACGCCGTCCGATACGCCGGAAACCCCGGTAAATCCCAATGCGGTGACCGTGACCATCGCGGATGGTTCGTCGAGCAAAACCTACGAGAAAATCATCGGCCAGTTGAAGCCGTTCGTCTCGGACTCGGTCAACCTGGTCGAAGTGCCTTCCTCTGGGGCGATTCAAAATCTCGATCTGTTGATCAATAATAAGGTACAGTTGGCCCTCCTGCACGACGACGTCTATGAATTCCGTTCCAAGTCGAACCCTGGTATTCTGGACAAGTACAAAACGGTACTGAATCTCTATAGCGAGGAAGTTCACTTCGTCGCGCTTAAGACATCGAAACGCCTGGTGGGTGGCGGCTACTTCAGCAAGGGCACGCCGATCCAGCTCAACACGATCGAGGACCTCAAGGATCTCAACGTCGGGGCCGCGGGCGGAGGAGCGATCTCCGCGCAGGTCATTAAATTGGAAACCGATATTCCTTACCACTTTACCGAGTATAAGGACGGGGCTTCGGTGCTCGCGGCCTTGAACAGCGGCGAGATCGACGCGGCCGTTTTCGTGGGAGGAGCCCCCCTCGCGAACCTGGAAAATCTTGGGCCGGAATATCAGATTTTGAGCATCCCGAGCAACGACGTCGACAAACTTAAGCAGGTTTATCACGCTGCCACCGTCACCTACACCAATATGCGGCCCGATAGCGTGGCCACCGTAGCGGCGGACTGTGTGCTGGTCGGGCGCGTCTACAAGACGCCAAAATTCATCAACGCCCTCGTCGCCCTGCGGGCCGCTGTCGACACGAAGCTGACCGAAATCCAGGAGACCACCGGCAGCCACCCCAAGTGGCAGGAAGTCCAGCCCTCGAGCCAAAACCACGGCACGCTGCCTTGGATGGACCTCCCCTCCAGTCCCATTCCCTCGACTGGTCCTCCTACCCCGGCGAAATAAAAGGCCACGTCAATCCTGGTTTTTTTATCGCCCCTAGGGTATTTACGAAAAACCGTGGGAGTCAGTTCGGCGATCGGCGATCGGCGATGACTTGAAGAAAAATATCTCCATAGCGCTCCATCTTTGTCTCGCCCACACCGCTGATGCCGGAGAGCGCAAACCGCGACGCCGGCTTCTGGATCGCCAATTCGCGCAGCGTGCGGTCATGGAAAATCACGTAGGGCGGCACGTTCTGCTCCTTCGCCAAATCGAGCCGCGCCGCCTTCAGCGCATAGAACAACTCGCGGTCCGCCTCGTTGTCGAAAGTCATTGTCACTTTGGCCTGGAT
>CAZZWT010000054.1:8896-13155 GCA_964657775.1 uncultured Candidatus Methylacidiphilales bacterium
GATGGCCCCGCTTACCTTCGCCTTGCCGGTGAACTTCCGCAGCTGCAGCGTCTCCTTCTGCTTCAGGAACGCGAAGCCCTGTGGCGTCAGCTTGAACCCACCGAACTCCGAGCCATCCATCGTCAATAAATTGAGCGCGACCAGTTGCCTGAAAATGCTCTGCCACTCCCCCTTGGTATATTCCGCGCCGATGCCGAACGTGCTGATCTTGTCGTGCCCAAAACGCCGGATCCGCTCGTCATCCTTTCCGAGCAGCACGTCGATCAGATAACCCACCCCAAACCGCTGCTCCGTGCGATACGCGCAGGAGAGGGCCTTCTGCGCCGCGATCGTCCCGTCAAACGTGATCGGCGGATTCTGGCACGTATCGCAATTGCCGCACGGCTCCGACGCGTCGCCAAAATACTCGAGCACGATCTTGCGCCGACACGCCGCCGCCTCGCACAAGCCGAGCAGCGCATTCAGTTTCTGGTGCTCGATCCGCTTTTGCGCCTCTGAAGCGCCCGATTCATCGATGAAATTGCGCTGCATCGCCGCGTCCTGCATGCCGTAAAGCATCAGCGCGTTGGCAGGCAGCCCATCGCGCCCGGCGCGGCCTGTTTCCTGATAGTAAGCCTCGATATTCTTCGGGATATTCAGGTGCGCGACGAACCGCACATCGGGCTTGTCGATGCCCATGCCGAACGCGATCGTCGCGACCATGATGATGTTGTCCTCGCGCAGAAACCGCTCCTGGTTGCGCGCGCGCGTTTCGGCCTCCATGCCGGCGTGGTACGGCAGCGCCTTGTAACCTTGCGACTTCAACCAGTCCGCCGTTTCATCGACCATCTTGCGCGAGAGACAATAAACCACCCCGCTGTCGCGCGAGTGCGAGGTCTTGATGAATTGCAGGAGTTGCTTGCGCGGCTCCTCCTTGATCAAGATGGTGTAGTGAATGTTGGGCCGATCGAAACCGGACACGAAGGTACGACCGTCGGCGAGGCCGAGTCGTTCCACGATGTCCTTGCGCGTCGGCTTGTCCGCCGTGGCCGTCAGCGCGATGCGCGGCACGTTGGGAAATTGTTCGGCCAACTGCGCCAGTTTTGTGTAGTGGGGTCGAAAATCGTGCCCCCAGGACGAGACGCAATGCGCCTCATCGATGGCGAAGAGCGCGACTTTTGATTCGCACAAAAGCTCCAGAAAATCGTCCATGAGCAGCCGCTCCGGCGCCACGTAAACCATGTCGATCTCCCCTCGCCAGATCTGCCCTTTGGTGCGCCCAATGCTCTCGCCCGTCATGCTGGAATTGATCGCCGCTGCCTTGATACCGAGCTGGGTAAGCGCATCGACCTGGTCCTGCATCAGCGCGATCAGCGGCGAAATGATGATGCCCACGCCGTCGCGCACCAGCGCGGGGATCTGGTAACAAAGCGATTTGCCGCCGCCTGTCGGCATGAGCACGAACGCATTACCGCCCGCGATGACATGGTCCACGATCTCCGCCTGCTGACCGCGAAAGCTGCGGTAGCCGTAGGTTTTTTGAAGTATGCCGAGCGCGGCATCCTGCGACGAAGTCATCGGATCAAAGGAACTCGGTCATCGCGCTTTCGCAAGCGACGTTTCCAGAAGGATGGCCGTGGCCGCGCGCTTGCTCGCGCCCGGCTCGCCCAGCGTGGCCACGACCTGCGCGACGCTGCGTTTCATCGTCTCGCGCCGCTGCGGATTATTCAGCAATTCCAGTGCTTCCTTCGCCACGGCACTCGGCTCCAACGCGTCTTGGATGAATTCCGGCACGATGGCCTCGTTCGCCATCACGTTGATCAGGCTCAGGTATTTCACCTTCACCACCCGCTTACCTGCAAAGTAGGTAAGCGGGTGCACGCGGTAGACAACGATCTGCGGAATCCCGACCAGCGCACACTCCAGCGACGCCGTGCCCGAGGCGACCAGCGCCAGCGAGCAGCGCGAGAGGTGCGAGATCGCGTAGCCCACATTGCATTCGAAAGCGAAATTCGGGGCGGCGAACTTCGCCACCATCTCCAGCGCATATTTCTGGATCGCTTCGTTCGGCGCCAGCAGGATAAATTTCAGACCGGGCCGTTCGCGGCCCATCAGCAGCGCGGCTTCCCACAGCACCGGCAAATGTTTTTCCACTTCGGTCCGGCGGCTACCCGGCAGCAGAGCGATCAGGTTCGGGTTCGGCTCGACCTCGTCATTCTTGCGAATGCGATCCAGCACCGGATGTCCGACCCACTGCACGTTGAAGCCAGGCGCGGCCTTCTCGTACCACGCTTTTTCAAAGGGGAGAATCGCCAGCAGCAGATCGATATCGCGCTGGAGTGTCTTCACGCGGCCCGCGCGTGAGGCCCACACCTGCGGGCTGACAAAGTAGATCATGCGCGTGCCGGGAAGATCGCGCCGGAGCGAAGGCGAGAGCCGCAGGTTGAAGCCAGAGGAATCGATCAGTACCACGGCGTCGGGCCGCTCGCGCTTCGCTAGGTCCAGGATCTGGTCGCGGAACTTGCGGAATTTATAATATTTCTTCAGCACTTCCACGAGCCCGAGCACCGCATGCGCGGTCATGTCGAAAAGCTGCTCCTGCCCAGCCGCCGCCATTTTCGGGCCGCCGACCCCGATGATGCGCGCCTTGGATTGCTTCTCCTTGATCGCCTGGATCAAGTCTGCGCCATGCGCGTCCCCACTCGCCTCGCCCGCGACCATCAGAATGATCGGGGCCGGCTTTGAAGACGAGGGTTCGGGAGGGCGCATACGTTCGGCAACAGGGGCGGCTAATCAAACGTGCGCCGCGTTTTGCTTCGCAATTTGCTCGGTGATGAACATGGCAATCTCCAGCGCCTTGGCCGCCTGTGCGCCGCCCACCTTGGGCACGTTGCTCGTCCGCGCGCACTCGGCAAAAGCGGTCAGCTCCAGCTTCAGCGGCTCGTCTTTCTCCACCACGATTGTCTCCTTGATGATCTGCGAATTCACCTTGCGATAAATCTCGCCGCTCTGGTCGAAGTAATCGAGCGAGAGGTAGGCGTCATCCTGAAAGACACGAATCTTCCGCACCTTCTCGAAGCTGATCCGGCTCGTCGTGATATTCGCCACGCACCCATTTTCAAAGCGAATGCGGGCATTGGCGATGTCCTCGCCCTTGCTCAACACCGCGGTGCCGACCGAATCGATATTCTGGATCGGCGAGCGCACCAGATGCAGCACGACCTCAAGGTCGTGAATCATTAGATCAAGCACGACACCGATATCGGTACTGCGGCCAGGATAGGTCGAGAGCCGGTGCGCTTCAATAAAGCGCGGGCGGGTCAGCTTGTCTTCGAGCGCGGCGAGCGCCGGGTTGAACCGCTCGATGTGGCCAACCTGCAGCACCAGCTTTTTCTCGTGTGCAAGCTTCACCAGCGACTTCGCCTGCTCGGTGTTGTCGGTGATCGGCTTTTCAATCAGCACATGCCTGCCCGAGCTGAGGAAGAGTGTGCCAAGCTCGTGGTGCGTGTTGGTTGGAGTGGCGATGGTCGCGGCATCCACCTGCTGCGCCAATTCCTGCGCGGTGTCGAACGCCTTGACGCCATGCCGCTGCGCGACCTTCTCCGCTACCTGCGCGTCGACGTCGTATAGACCGACAAAATCGATGTCTGGAAGCTGGGAGTAGATGCGCGCATGTTCGCGCCCAATGTGACCGACCCCCACCACGCCTATTTTTAGCTTGCTCATAAATTTCCTTTAAAAAGTGTTTCATCCGCGGCGAACAGGCTGATCTTCCAGCGCGCCGCCTGCTCCATCACCAGCTTCTTGTCCAGCAGCAGCGTGCAGCGCGCCTCGCAGGCGACGACCTTCACGCCGGTATCGCGCGCCTGCTCCATGGTGCGCGTGCCGATCACCGGCACATCGAAGCGAAAATCCTGGTTCGGCTTGCTCACCTTGACCAGCACCACGTCGCCCTTGCCGAGTCGGCCACCGCGCTCCATCGCCGCGTCGGTGCCCTCGAAGGCTTCCACGGCGACGACCGTGCCCTTCTTCACCACCACGCTCTGCCCGATGTCGAGCCGGCTGCTTTCCTTCGCGATCGTGAAGCCCAGCTCGACGTCATCCATCTGCTGGCTGGAAAGTTTCGGCCCCGCGATATGGCCCGGCTCCGGCAGGCAATCCTCGAGAAAGGTCGTCGCGGGCAATAGCTCCACGCCCACTTTCTTCAGTTCATGTGCGATGGCCGAGAAGATCGTCTCTGCGTTCCGCTCCTTCAGCCGTGCCAGCAGCAGCGCGCCCTT
>CAZZWT010000055.1:0-13017 GCA_964657775.1 uncultured Candidatus Methylacidiphilales bacterium
GATGCCGTTCAGCGGGTCCATCTGGATGTCGAGGAACAGCAGTTGCGGCGGCCTTGCGCGGATCGCCAGCAGCGCTGCATGACCGTCGCCAAACTCGCCCACCACCGTCAGGTCGGCTTCCGCCTCGGCGCGGAGGAAAAGCAGGCCGCGGCGGAGAAGACGGTCGAGCCGGATGTGCTCGCGCGCTATCGCCGGATTTTGAAGAGCAAAAAGGACGTGGCCATCGTGCCCATCCACGGCGGCGCCTGCGGCGGCTGCCACATGAAGTTGACCTCGCAAACCGTGCTGAGCGCCAAGGCGGCGGATCATCTCGTCGCCTGCGAGAATTGCGGGCGGCTGGTTTTTTGGGGGGAGTAGTTCCGACTATACGAACCAGAGGCGGACATCAATCGGGACAATTCCTTCTCTGCTTTTGACAAAATTTTCCTCGCGGGCATCGCCCAAGCCGATCGTGAAGTCCTCTTTTTCGTATACTTTTTCCCAAAGCCAATATTTGCGGCGGACGGATGTAAATCCCGCCACGGCCAAAAAGAGTTCAACCTCTTCCAGGTCGGGCGGAGTTCCCGTTACGAAACAGTGATTCGTGATGACTTGGCCGTATTCCGTCAGGCCTAAGGGCTGGGGTGCGGAACCGAAAACGTGCAGCCAAAGTCGCATGCGGATCAAGTAATCCAGAACAGAACAGTTCTCCTGGTTCATCTTGCCATTTTCGTCCAAGAAATACTTCTCACCGAAAATAGTGCGTTTTGTTGCCTTATAGACGAGGGCTCGCGGGGCATCCAAATAGACAAGGTGCTCGGATCCCTCGGAAATTTTAGGAAATTCGCGACAGTTCTCCTCTTCGTGAGAGCACTGGGCAATCCAAGTCCGCAAGCAGGAGATTTCCCGCGCGACTATTTCTTCGATACGACCTGAGTAAAAAGTTCGATCTGACTCAGCGCGTCGGCTAAGGTAACCGATTGGGGTAGCCCCGCCACTGCATGACGGACACGGCCACGGACGCCAGCAAAGTCTCTCTTTAATTGCGGCGGCACGAGGAAGCGGGCGGGGAGGCTGTTTTTCCCGTGGGTCATTCGCCGATGCTGTTGCATGCGTTTCATCGCGTCAAGAGTATACACCTGTTATCGGCACGAACCAAGGCATCCTAGAATTAGGTTTGCTCCACGGGATGGTGTGGTTTCCCGCCCATTTGGTGCTATAGTGTTGCGCCTTCTCTATGAAACGACTTTGCGGATTCGCGATCCTCTCCCTCCTGGCCTTGGCCGGGTGCAATCGCGCGCCGTCGGGCTCGGCGGATAATTCGGGCGACCCATCCCAGAATAGCGGCGACGCGTCGGTGACGTCGGACCATGAGCCGGCCTTCAAGCCGCAGACGGGCCACCTCGTTTCCTCCAACGAAATTCCGCTTTTGGAACAGATCAACCGCGAGAACGAGCGCGTAGTCGCGGCGGCATCCCCCAGCGTGGTGCGCATCATCGCCACCGGCCCGGTCGATCCCCACGAGGCCCTTTTCGGCGATCTGCCGTTCAAGATTCCCGGCATGCCGCACAACGTCCGCACGGTGGCGCCGTCGTATGGCTCGGGTGTGGTCATCAGCAAGGACGGCTACATCGTCACCAATTTTCACGTGGTGGAGGACGCGCAAAGTGTCGAGGTGCAACTGCACGATGAACGCGCCTTCCCCGCGCGCGTGGTGGCCAAGGACGAGGGCTGGGACATCGCCGTGCTGAAAATTCCCGCGACTGACCTGCGGGCGCTGCCGTGGGGGAACTCCGACAAGGTCGAGGTGGGCGAGCAGGTCTTTGCCATCGGCAACCCGTTCGATTTGGACAACTCGGTGAGCAAGGGGATCGTCAGCGCGAAGGGGCGGAACCTGCCGGAATCGACCAGCTATGAGGACTACATCCAGACCGACGCGGCGATCAACCCCGGCAACTCCGGCGGGCCGCTGATCAACATTCACGGCGAGCTGATTGGCATCAACGCGGCCATCGCGTCGTACAACCGGGTGAACGACGGCGTCGGCTTTTCCATCCCGAGCAACTTGGTGCGCTACGCGGTGGAGGGCCTCCTCAAGGATGGCAAGCTGACGCGCGGCTACCTGGGCGTGCGCTTGCCGGCGAAGATCGACGGCGGCGTGGCGGAGCAATTGGGCCTGGAGGCAAACAAGGGCGCGCTCCTGGCCGGGGTGCAGCGCAGTTCGCCTGCCGATGCGGCCAAGCTGCGTCCGGTCGATTTTATTACGGCGGTGGATGGGCATAAAATCGACAGCGTGGCGCAATTGCGCCTGATCGTGGCGCAGATCCCGATCGGGAAGCAGGTCGCGGTCAGCTTTATCCGCGCGGGTGAGCCGCAATCGACGACGGTCAAGATCGCCGAGCTGCCGAAGGACGCGGACCTGCCCGTGACGATGCCGCCGCTCGATCCTGCCGCCGACGCCGCGCCCTCACCCGGAACCGCGCCCGCGCCGACCGCCGATCACGTGTTGAACGGCCTGCAGGTGACCGATCTCGACGACAAGAGCCGGCAGAAGTTCGGCATCGACCAGACGATCAGCTCCGGCGTGGTGGTGACGGGCGTGGCGGAAGGTTCGCCGGCCGATACGCGCGGCCTTGTGCGCGGGGATGTGATCGAGATCGCGTGCGTGCGGCGCGGCTCCCTGCAACCGCTGGCCAGCGCGAATGACTTCACCGGGCTGGAGAAGACGCTAAAGGCGGACCAGAGCGTCGTCTTGCTCGTTCACCACGGGCGGACGAGCGGATCGGAAGACCGGTCGAGCATCTTCATGTACCTGGCGCCGCAGGGGAAATAAGTCCTGCGCCCTCGTTCCCAATTTCATTGGGGAACGAGAAAAGGGTGATTACGCCGCCTTCTTAACCAGCACAGTCTTGGCCTTCACGGCCGGCTTATACTTGCGATGCAGAGCCTGGCCGATCGTGTACCAGAGCGGGTTCGGTAGCTTTTCGAGATCGGCGCCCTTGGTGGCGCGGCGGTCGATCGTCATGGCGCGGCCTTCGTACCGGACGCGGGTTTTAAGCGAGATGGTCGTGTGGCTCATAAGTTTTTTTCCGGTTAACGGGCCGGACCTATTAGTTAAGCCGAAATTCGAGGGGTTGCAACCCCCATCACTGCGCCTACATGGGGGCGCGCCAATCTCGACGGCGGGCGCAGACCGCCGCCCCTACTGCCGACCGCAGGTCAATGCAACTCGCTGGGCGGCACGGATGTCGGCAGGCGCTTGCCGAGGATTTCGGCTTGGGTGCGAACCCGGTCGGGCTCGGCGTCGAAGCGGTACCCGTGGCAGTTAGGGCAGGTCGTCGCTTCGGCCACCACGATCGATTCGCAGCCCTCGCAAACCTTGTAGAGCTCCGGTTGCTTGACGATTTGAGCCGCCCGTTCGGCCCGGGCGGCGAGGGTTTCGTTGTTCGACATGGACCATTTAGTTTTCCTCGCATTCTCCCGCTTTGTCGAGGCAGGAGTTTTCGCCACGAATGACATTGGCGCAGGAATTCGTCTGCGCTAGCTCTATCCCATGGCCGCGAAGCCCTTCGAATGCCCCGCCTGCGGCGAGGACGTCCCCGCCAAGGCCAAGGCCTGCCCCCACTGCGGCGCCTGCGAGAAATCCGGCTGGGGCGACGACTCCGCCGATGGCCTCGGCCTCGACGACGACTTCGATTACGAGAAATTCACCGCCGAGGAATTCGGCACGCCGCGAAAAGAAAAGGGTTCACGGGCTTTCTTCAAGATTGCCGGGGTCGTCCTCTTCGTACTTGCGGTGATTTGCTACATCATCAGTTTCACTATCCATTGATCCGTGATTCGTCTTTTACAATCCCTTTTCCAGAAAGGCGGTGAGGCTACCACCCCCGCTAACCGGTTATTGATCGACTTGGCCACGATCGAGGGTGCACTCGTTAAGGAAAAGGAGTTCCGGCGACCGCAATGGAAGATCATCCGGTCCTGGATCAAAGAGCATACCTCGCCGGATAATCTGGAGAGCGCGTGGCAAGGCGCCGTATTCGATTGGCTATCCAAGTTGCAGGCCGATTTAGGAGCAAAATTTAGCCTCAGCGAATCGAAGAATTTTTTTTTGCTGACGAGTCGAGGCCCCAATGCAGCCAAATCGATCCTGCGAACGAGTGAATCGGCTGTTCAGTTGCTGACGAATTGGCTGGGAAGCATCGCGGAGAAACGGGGGCACGGAAAGCACGTCATCCTCGATTTCGACACGGAGGAGAATTACTACATTTACAGATCCTACTTTTACCCTTCGGACTCGCCCATTATCGCCAGCGGTGGCGTCTTCATTCCTTATGGTTACCAGCACATTGCCCTTCCGCCCGCGGAACGAACTCAAGACATCTTGATTCACGAACTTACCCACAACCGTTTAGCCCATTTGCCGCTACCGAGTTGGTTGAACGAGGGAATAGCCGTCAACATGGAGCGTCGAATCGGCGGCAACAAGCAGGGCACACTCGATCGAGATCTATTGCAGAGGCATCGCAAATATTGGACCAAGGAAACAATCAACGGCTTTTGGGCTGGCACTTCATTTCACGATAAGGATGGCGCTGTCATCCACCTCAGTTACAGTTTGGCGGAAATTCTCGTCGATCTCCTCGTTCAGGAGTTCGCCAACTTTATGGACTTCGTCGCCTGCGCGAACTGGAAGGATGCCGGTCAGGCGGCCTTGAACGAAAACTTTGGGGTGACCCTTAACGATGTAGCAGAGACATTCTTGGGCCCTGGGGACTGGTCGCCTTCAGTGCAGGATGACGAGACAAAATAGCGCCTTCGTGGTTTCCGACAGCACGCGCGACTGAACTGATAACGTATTTAGAAAGCAAATTTTTCTAAATAGGAACCCCGCTAAGCTCACGTCTCCCGGTGCAAAAACGGCCGCTCAAACGTGAGGATGGCGAGGCCCGTCTTCAGGCGCAAAACGGTTTTGGCCAAGCCCGCGAAGAAGATCATTTCGGGCCGGCTCACCTCGTGTTTGCTGGTGTATTCGTCCCGCATGGGAATGCCGTCGATGGCGAAGGGGAAGGTGGTGATGTAGCGGAAATCACCTTGGAAAATCTCCGCGATGGTGACTTCGCCGGTCTTGGCCACGATGCCGGTTATCCGGACCATCAGGCTGCTGTGGTGATCAATCATCCGTGGAGCATGGGCTCGAGCGTGTCAATTAGATAGGGAATTATCTATCTCTTCGGCCCGTCGTCAGGCATGCTTAGCCCCCGCCGATGAAACAGGATTACTATGCTGACTTGGGAGTTGCGAAGACCGCGACGGAAGCGGAGATTAAGACCGCGTACCGGCAACTCGCGCGCGAGCATCACCCGGACCGGCAGGGCGACCCGCTGAAGTTCCGTGCGGTGGCGGAAGCGTACGAAACCCTCGGCGATCCCGCGAAACGGCAGGCCTACGATACGCAGCAAACCAATGCGCGCGTCGTCGATTTGAAGGCGGAAAGCTCCGCGCTGGTCGAGGAATATTTCCGGCAATTCACCTCTTAAATTCTCAATTATGGACACAATCGAAACGCTGAACGAATACATCGACGGACACTTCAACGGCATGAAGACCGAGCGCGAAGCCATGGCCGCCTTCGCCGGTTACCGCGATGACGTGCTGACCAGCATCCCAGACATGGACTCCACCTTTTTGGAGCAACTGCCTGCCTCCGTGGCGATGGGCCTCCTGGGCAAATTGGACTTCAAGGAAGGCCCGCATTTGAACGCCTTCATCGCGAAGCCGGACAAAACGACGCTGGCGAAGTTGCGTGAGCATGGCGTGGTCGCCGTCGCCGATAGCGCGCGACCGGCGTGGAGCCATCTTATCGCCACCAACGAAGCGGCGGCGTGCGTCATTCTCGGCCTCAGCGCGCAGGCGCGCAAGCATCCGCGCGTTCTCGCCTTGAAACCGAAGGCGGCCAAGCCCGCCGCCAAGCCTGCCCCGAAAGTCAAAAAAATGTCCGAGGCCCAATAATTATCTATGAATATTCTCTCCATCCGCGAAACCCTGAAGGCTGGCAGCGCATCGAATGCCGAACGTCAACTGGCGCAGATCGCGCACGATCAGGGCGATGAAACGCTGGCGCTGCTGGTCAAGGACCTCACGCCCGGCGAAGTGGCCACGTTCCTGGAGGAAGGCGATTACTCCAAGCCGTCTGAGGTGACCCAGCATTTGACCGCGGAACAATTCATGGAAGCGCTGGCCCGCTTCGGTGCGAAGTGGGGCAAGATCAGCAAGGACGATGGCCGTGAGCTGCTATTGCGCCTGAAGGAAGATGTGGCCGCTTTCATTCTCCCGACGCTGCTGCATCGCGAGGACCATTTATTCATCAGGGCGATGCTCGATGACACGCTGGGCGAGGACATCATTGTCGCGCTGCCGCTGTACGAGACGGGCTATTTGGAAGCCCTGCGCGAGTTCGACTCGAACATGGTGCAAAAGGGAACATGGCAGGAGTTGTACGCTGTGATCCAGGAGATGGACCCCAAGGCCTTCCGCGCGCTGCGCAAGCATGTGTTCGAGCTCTCCGATAATCCTCGCGCGACGGAGGAGGATGACGAGGAAGCGGAGGACGGCGGCGATCTCAAGACCGAGGGCGTGAAGTTCCTGCGACGCACGCTGCAGCGCCTCTCCGATCAGGCCGCGAAGCATGCGGAAACGAGCCCGGAGGCGGAAGCCGAGGAAGACGTTTTCCGGGGCATCTAGCATGGCCAAGGTTCCTGGCACGGCGGCCGAGAAGTTTCTCGTCGCAACAGATAGCCGGCTTCCGCTGACCGCGGCGCTGGCGCATGCGTTCGCGCACAACCAGCTTGCGCCGGAGTTGCTCGCGGCGCGGAAGAGCGAGTTGGTCGATCTCGTCAGCGAAGCGGCGAAGACGTTTGGCTTTCAATCGCGGACGACGTTGACCGGCGCCTTCGACATGGCGACGGGTTTGCTTTCGCTCGCCCTGGCGAACGGGACCAAGGGCGAAAGTCTGCCGGAGAAATGGGCGGACCGTCTGGTAAAGGAAAATTGGAAATCTTTGGTGAAGGAGTCGATCGCGCTGGTTCGCACGATCAAGGAAGCGGATGACGCCTACGACTACCTGTTCGAGAATGACAAGGATCCCCGGATGCTGCGCGATCACCTGCGCGATTTTGTGAAGTCGCGCGACAGCCACCAGCAATGGACCGGCTTTAAAGCCTTTATCCGCTATCGCGACGACCGCCTGCATCAGCAAGCCACCGACACGCTGATTCGCTTCCTGATCAAGTCGCTGGTGAAGCGGAATCTTTTCTGGATGAAGGACCCGATCGAAGGGCCGACCGGCGCGGATGAGGCGCTCAACACGCTGCTCTTCCGCGCCACCACGGGCCTCGGCTTTGCGCAGAAGGACATCATTTTAACGGAGAAGGAATTTCGCCACATCCGCACGCAGTACGAGGACCAGCCAGAGCCATGGCTGGAGGCAGGCCAGCAACGTTTCGAGGCGCTGCTCCTGACGATTCCCGCCGAGTTACGCCGCGCGATCGACACCAAGTGGTTCCGCAAGCACATGGCCAAAGGCCCGCCCAAAGTACGGAAGTGGGAGGCGGAAGTCTTGCCCGGGATAACCGGCGTTTATTACTACCCGATGTACGAGTAGGGGCGGCGGCAACCTATCACGCACGAGCGGTCTTTCTGACCCGAACCGGTTGCGCCGCGGGGCAGGCGGATCGTGGCGTACGGCATCTGGATGATCCTGGTCGCGGTTTATGCAAGGATGACAACCTTATTAGACGTGCTTTCCGGGGGGCGATGTGAAAGCTTCCCAAGCTTATGCCGAAATCTCTCTCGTTCGCGAGCCCGCTGGTTTTAACGCTGGCGATGAGTGCGGCGATGAACCTTGGGCTTGCCCGGGCGCAAACAGTTCCTTCCGGTCATATCGAGGTTCTCTTTGTTGGCAATAGCTTCACGTTTTATCATGACATGCCGCAGATGTTTCATCAGTTGGCGCTAGCCGCGGGCAAGGATGTGAATGTCGATGAGTTTGTCCAAGGTGGACAGACCTTGCAGGGGTTCTGGAATGATCCCAAGCACGGGGCGCTGGACCGGGTCAAAAGCAAGCCGTGGGACTATGTCGTGCTGGAAGGATGGACTGACCCGGCCGCCGATATGCGGGATTGGGGGACGAAGTTTCAGGAGGAACTCCTCAAGGTGAACCCCAAGGCGATTGTGCTGATGTACATGGTCAACCCCGCCGGGCCTTTTCCGGATGACGCGAGCCTGAGTGATCAACAGCGCCACTTTGTGGCCATCGCGCAGGCCCATCCCAATACGATATTGGTGCCGGTGGAATGGGCGTGGAAGCTGGGCTTCAAGGACGATCCCAAGAATGAGAAGTGGCTGGCGCAGGACAACTGGCATCCCGGCCCCCGCCGAAGTTACATCGCGGCGGTGAGTATCTTTGCCACGATTTACCAGCAGTCGCCGTTGGGCCTCGCGCACAAGTTTTCCTATCCGGCGGAGGGTGACTTTACTCCTGACGACGCGAATTACCTGCAAAATCTGGCCTGGACCGCATTACGATCGCATTCGACCTTTACCGGCTTTTACAACCCGCCCGTGGCGACGATCACCGAACCGGCGGCAGGCGCCACTTACCCGGAAAAAACTCCGATTGCTTTCAAAGTCCAGACGAAGGTGGGAGACGCACCCATCGTCAAAGTCGAATATTATAATCAAAGCGGCAAAATTGCGGAAAGCGTGACGCCTCCCTTCAGTTTTACCTGGCCGGTGCCGCCCGCGGGCAAATTCAATGTTACGGTTAAGCCCATCGATGCGAAGGGGCTGGGCGATGATTCCGCCCCGGTGTTTTTAGAGGTCACCACGCAGGCTAAAGAAATCTATACAGACGATTTCAAAACCGGGAACGCGACGAAATGGACCTTGTCGAACATCGGCGTCCACAATGGAAATCTGGAGGGAGGCGCTTGGAATAGCGATCCGTCGGGAACCTATGATGGGGCCCAGTATGAAGGCCATTACACCTATCAATGCACGGTGCAGGGAAGCGGCGACGTCTGGCGCAATTACAATCTCGTCTTCAATTATAGCGACAAGTCGAACTACTACTGCATCAGCGTCAATGGCGGGGCTTCGTCGAGCGCGGTGTTGAAACGCATGCTGAAGGGAACGGCAACGACTTTGGCGACCGCACCGGCCGGCCTGGCGCCCTCGAATTCGACGACCTTCATCATCCATTTTTCCAACGGTTTCATCAGTGCCGAGACGAAGCAGGGAGAGAGCAGCCAGGTTCTTTTCACGAACGTGTACGATGGAAGTTTGACCAGCGGTAAAATCGGTTTCTTCACGGCAGGCGGGATGGGGATTACGTACGGTCGTGTCCGGGTTGAGCAGTGACCAACCCGGCGAGCGCAATCCCTACGGTTTGGAACGAAAATGAACTTATCCTATAAAGAGTGGATTCAGCGGCGCACCTTTCCCGCGTCCGTCATCGATAAATATTTAAACGCGGCGGCGCCGAATAGCGCGCAGTTCGATCCCGTGGTCGGGTATATACCCAAGACCTCGTCCTCTCCCGATGGTATCCATGGCGCGACCACCTGGTACCATTACGGGGCTTATGGGGAAAGGCGAATGCTGCAGTGGGCCGACCGTGAATGCCGAATCAATAGTTATGGCGACAGCTTTACCCAAGGCGCGCAGGTCAGCGATGGGGAAACGTGGCAGGAGTACCTGGCCGCGCACCTGGGCGAACCGATTCGTAATTTTGGCATCGGCGGGCAGGGGGCCTACCATGCCTATCTGCGTGTCCTGGAGAAGGAGCAGGTTGTTTCCGCCAAATACCTGACGTTCTATATTTGGGGCGATGACCATCACCGCAGCATCATGCCGTGGAGAGGTTTTTTCTGCTACGAGTGGCTCAATCGCCCCGAGCATCGGGACGTCTTTCACATCAATCCCTGGCGGCATTTGGTGATCGACCCGTATACGGGAAATTTTACCGAAGCCGAGAACTTCTGCCCCACGCCCCAATCTCTCTATCGGCTGAGCGATGCCGAATTTGTGTGGGAGAATCTTCGCGATAATCTCGTGGTGCAGTTGGCGGCGCTGGCGGAGGGAATCCCGGATGTTCCCACCGAAAAGAGCGAGGCCATGGCGGCAACCCTGGAGCTTCCCTTCGACGCAAAAAAGACGGGCGATGCCACCAAGGTCTATGATGCGATCGCCCACAATAGCACGCTCCATGTGCTGAAGAAGCTGCGGGAATTCACGTCATCGACGGGACGTGAGTTGCTGGTTTTGTTGGGTGGCCCGGATGGAGAAGTGAGGAAATATCTCCACACGAAACAAAAACATCCCGATCTCGAGCGGGTGATTCAATACCTGCAAGAGGAGGGAATGCTATATCGCGACGGTCTCGATTTGCACGCCGAGGATTACGCGAATTTCAATCTTTCCCCGGAGGCCTACACCGACCGATTTTATAACGGACATTATCGTCCGGCCGGAAATCATTTTTTCGCGTTCGGTCTTCGGGAACAGGTCGTGAACTGGATGCAGCCGCGGCCCTTGGCCTATCGCGCCCATCAAAAGGCGCATGATTACACCTCGTACCTGCCCGAGGCAGCGGCGACCTAACGGGTTAAGGTCGAAATCAGGAATGCTCGACCGGCTCAATGCGTATGCGCATCGGGATGCGGCTTGCCGGTGAGGAGGCGCGAGAGAAAATCGCCGTCGGAAAAGGCGGTCTCCTGGCCGAAGCGGACGATGACGAGATCAAGCGACGGGATCATGTAGAGCCGCTGCTTTTCGCTGCCGATGCAGGCCACGAGATCGCGCGGGCCGTCGGGGTAAAGCTGGTCGCCATCGATGGCGAGCTGCAGTTTCTTGATCGATTGCAGGCGCGGCTCCGGCGGCGGTCGATTCAGCCAAAAGCCAAGGCCATAGGCCGGGTTGGCATGGGTGCCGACAAAAAGGCGCGCGAGTGCCTGGTTGCTGACGAGGGAAATGGTTTTGCCTTGCAGCCCGCGATTGATAAACGCGCCGAATTTCTCCCATTGTTCCGGCGTCAACGAGATGCCGCTGTGCAGAAGGACGTGGCCGGCGTCGTCGCGCGTCCAGTGGTCGATGTCGATGTCGAGCGGGTCGAAAACCTTGCTCTTCAGGAACTCCTCGACGCTCTCGTTTTTCGCGCGAAGTTTGCGTGTCAGCAACTCCCCAAAGGCCTGGTAATTGATCGCGCCGTAATGGAACCGCGTGCCGGGCGGATCGATAAGGCGGACGTCGAGCGGGCCGGCCATCTGGTCCCGGCAACAATAGACGCGCCCGATATCGGGATCGAGGCCACTGGTTTGATTGAGAAGCTGGGCGATGGTGATTGCCTGGCGGCGATCGTGGCGCCATTCGGTGAGGGTATCGCTCGCTTTTTCATCGAACGTGAGGAGCCCCTCCTGCATCGCAATGAGCGCGCCGACTGCGACGAAGCTTTTCGTCCCGCTAAAAATCCGGTGCGGGACGGAGGCGGAAAAGCCGGGGTAATAGGCCTCGTCAACGAGCCGCCCGCCCTGCTCCACGCGCAAGGCCAGCCCGCCGTGCGTGCGGGAGTATTGCGCCGCCGCGTCGAAGTTGGCGGGAGTAATGGTTTGGGCGGAGAGGGGGGCGAGTGCGAACAGTGCGAGCAGAACCGAAGCACCCCATTTCCAAGCTCCGTCATCCTGAGCGAGAACGAGCGGAAAAACCTGATTAACCGATTCGTCTTGCCGAGGCTGAGTCGAAGGGCCTTGTGGGCCAAAAAGGAAAGCGCGGCAGGCGCGGAAGCATGGGTGCGCCAGGCCGGTCAACGGCCTTTTTGCATCGCGAATAAAATTCGGTGCGATGATGAAACGGCGATAGGTGCTAGGTCCTTCGACTTCGCTCGGTTCAACTTTTTCTGAAAAAGTGAACTTTCCGCCTCGTCTCCGCTCAGGATGACGGAGTTTGAAAATGATCCCCATATTACGATGCCGGCTTCCGCAGCAGGCTCACCCACAACCACGCCCAGCCCAGAATGAGAAAAAGCCCCCCCAGCGGCGTGACCGGGCCGGCCCATTTTTGGGTGGAATCGAGCGCCAGAATATAGAGGCTGCCGGAAAACAGCACGGTGCCGATGAGCCAGCAAATCACCGTGCCGCGCCGCGCCGAGCGGCTCTGGCCGATGGCGAGCAGGGCCAGGGCGTGATACCACTGGTACGAAAGGGCCGTGCGCCAAAGATCAAGATGCTCCACTTCCTCGAGGTAATCGTGTACCTTGCCGTGGGCCGCCATGGCGCCCAGAATGACGGCAAAAAGGCCAAAGATCGCCCCCAAACGGAGGGCCAAACGATCGGAAGGACGAGCCTCGGAATTAGGGGCCATTGGGCGTGTTACTACAGAGGTGTTCGCCAGAGGTACGCCGGGGCGGGAACGGCGACGCAAGGTAAGTAAGTTAGCCGACAAAGCTTGTCACGCCAGTCTTTTTCTGCTAAAAAGACAAAATGATTACGGATTCTCGTCTTGCCCGTCAGACCGCGGAACGCCTCATTGGTTCCCGTGCACAACTGCTTAAGTTTCAATGTTTGCTGGGTTTTGATGGATTTGTGGACGAGCTTTTTCACGTCGTTGAGCAACGCCAGTCGCCGACCAAGTACACCCCTTTCTCGGGCATTAAAACGTTCGGCGCCAAAGTTACCGCCGCCGCCGGCAAGAGCGCGAATTTCGAAATCGTGCCGCAGACGAAGAAGCTGGGCGGCAATGGCCCGATCATGTCTTTCGCGTTGAGCACGCTCGGCGCGCCGGTCCACTACGTCGGCATGCTCGGTTATCCTGAGCTGCATCCGGTTTTCTCCGAATTCGCCAAGCGCACGAAGGTTTACTCCATCGCCGATCCGGGCCTGACGCAGGCTTTCGAATTTTCCGACGGCAAGCTGATGTTCGGCCAGCATGGCACGGTGCATGAAGTCTCGTGGGAGACGATCAAGAAGCGCCTCGGCGACGTCA
>CAZZWT010000056.1:0-8489 GCA_964657775.1 uncultured Candidatus Methylacidiphilales bacterium
CCCTCGTTTCCCAACCTTGCACGTGACGCCGGATGGCTCAACTCCGGTCCGCTTGGCGCACGTTTGTAGCGAGCAATCTTGAGGTCGATGTGGCCCGCGCCAGTAACCGAGCCATTGGCCAAGAAATAAGTGGAATTGCCTCCACCGACGAATGGCTCTTAGTTAGCGCATGGATTTACTTCGACGGACGTGGGCGAGCTTGCTGGTGTTGATGGCGTGCACGGGTCTCGGCCAGGCGGCTGCACCCCTGCATCGCGATGTGCTTGTCTTCGTCCCGGCCTATGAAGGCTCGCAGCTTTTTGACACGGAGCTGGAGGACCAGGGCGACCCCGTTTGTGTTTGGGGTTGTTACGATACGTTCCTGACTTCGGAACGCTATTTCGCTCTGCGCCTGCCGAATCCACTGGTGGCGAAACCGATGTTGAATGTCGGCCCGGTGGACGTTTATAAAGGTTTCGTTTCCGCCATAACAAAGGCGCAGCCCAACGCGCCGGGCTTTTCGCCGTACATAGAGGATGCTGATTTCTTCACCTTCTTCTATGACTGGCGGCAGGACATCGCCTCGGACAGCGCGCCGAAATTAGCACAGGCGCTCGATGGTTACGCGCATATTCACCAAAAGCTGACCGGCATCCCAGCGGAGAAAACGCGGTTTATTATCGTGGCGCACAGCATGGGCGGGCTGGTCGCGCGGACGTTGTTAAGCGAGCGGCCTGAGTTGGCGAAGCGCATCACGAGGCTCTATCTGGTGGGGACGCCGAACGCGGGTTCGGTGAAGGCGATCCGCACCGTGATCGTGGGACCGGATAGCATCGACCAATTCGCGCATGGATTTCCAGCGGGCGTGCTCGGGATTTTGCCGACGGATGTCGATCATAACGTGACGAAGCTCGTGGGCATCACGCGGCCTTCACTTTACGAATTGCTGCCGCTGGACGACCCGCACTGGACGGCGGTGCAGGCCAATGGCGAGCGGCGCAAGATGATGGCGGACGACATGCTATTCTCCGATTCGTGGGAACCCTACTGGCCCACGGCCGGGCTGGAGAAACGGCTATTCATTGATGACTGGTTGAAAAAGCGCGGGGAGAAATTAGGCAAGGTGATCAATCCGGCGGCGTGGTATTACTGCCAGGATCCGAATTTCGAGCGGCTGAAGGCGATCCTGTCGCAGGTGCGCATCTGGCGGAAGATCATGGGCCGGCTGAGCGATACGGAGCGGAAGTTGGCGCGCGACGGGGAGAAATCGCGGCTACGCGTGGTCGTGAGCACGGGGTTGCAGACGCCGAACGGCGTGGTGACGCAGGGCCTGCACGACGCGGCGACGGGCGATTATCTTTTTGGCAATGACGGCGACGGCACGGTGGAACGCGCCCGCGTTTTTGACGATATGAAGCCATCGTCGTTAAACGTGCAGACGCTTAACGGAGTGCCGCACGGCAAACTGATGATCGACCCGCAATTTCTCTCTTATTTCACCGAGGAACTGGCGGCGCAGCCGATGGCAAAATGAGTTACACGTGAAAAGCCAAGAACGAAAAGCAGAACCCGGGGCCGACCCACACAGGCCGAACCCCGGGCTGATTGCTATTGAACCCGTCTAGGCTCACTTACTATATCGGCCATTTTGGGCCGGGCTTTAGTCGAAAAGCTCGCCGGGCTGGAAGAAGCGGGCCAGTTCGGCCTTGGCGGCGTCGAGCGAATCAGAGGCGTGGACGATGTTGACCATGACATCGACGCCGAAGTCGCCGCGGATCGTGCCCTTGGCGGCCTTCTTGGAATCGGTCGGGCCGGCCAGCGCGCGGACCTTCTCGATCACGCCATCGGCGGCGAGCGCCAGCGCGATGACAGGGCTTTGCTGCATGAATTCCTCAACCTCGGGGAAGAAGGGTTTGCTGGCGATGTGGGCGTAGTGTTCGCGCAGGAGCTCGACGCTGAGCTTCATCATCTTGCAGCCGCGAATGCGGAAGCCGGCTTTTTCAAACCGGGACAGGACTTCCCCGCAATGGCCTTTAGTGACGCAATCGGGCTTGAGAAGAATGAGGGTGGTTTCCATAAGATTTTTTTCGGAATCTTCACGCTAGAAGGATTCGCAGTGCTGAGAAGGAAAAAGTCAGCGCCCGCGCCGGGGAAGAAGATCTCCGAGACGCAATAAAATCCGTCTGGGGTTAAGCGGGCCGGACTGATAGAGGAGGATCACCATGGCGATGAGAATGAACACAGGGTTGAGCAGGGCCTGGATCGGAACGTCGGCAAAGCGGGTTTCCGTCTGGCCTACGAAACTGAGCAGGATCTCCTTTTTGGGAATGACGGCGGCGGCAATCAGGACAAGAGCCGTCCAATCGCCGCGGCGCCGATCGGGCAGGCTGACTAAGAGCGCGAGCGCCATGGAAGCGTAGAGGAGCCGATAGTCCGCGCCGTTGGGCGCCGCGATGGAGAGCAGAAGCAGGAGGACGAGAATGCCGCGGGGCTGTCGACGTTCGTGAACCCACGCGTAGCCAACGCAAGCCATCGCGAACAACGCGAACAGGGCGGAATAGACGGTGTAGGACGCGCAAATAAAGGCGCCATCGAAGCCGAAGATGATCGGGGGCATAAGCCTGAAATGGTGCAGCGCGGTGAGAGCGATCTTGTAGGCGTTCCACAACGAGGCGGAGCCTTCAATGGTGGAATTATCGAGAATGTAGTAGTCGCGGAAAAAAATGAGATTCTGTTGATATGAGGTCCAAATTTGGCGGACAGGAACTTCGAAGAGTCCGGCGGATGCCACGTTGAGCATCATCGCGACCAGACCGCATAGGATGGCCAGGCCGGCCTTCTTCCGTCGCAGCAAAAAGATGAGCAGGAGCGCGGGGTAGAGCTTCAGGCAGATGGCGGGAAAAAGGCAGGCGGTGCCGGCCAGGTCGCGCTTTTGGCTGTAGAAGTAGAGCGCCCATCCGATGAGCGGCGCCATCATGATTTCGATGTTGCCGCGATCGAGGCAGAAGAGCAGTGGATAGGAAAGGGCGAGATAGAAGAAAGCCTGCGCGACGCGGGCCCATGACGCGGGAAAGACCGGCTGCACCAATCTGGCGAGCAGCAGGGCAAGCGAGATCAGGCTGAAAAAATAGAGAACAATCAGGCTGAAGTTGTCGGAGAAAGCGAGCGCGCGAAAAAGGAGGAAGGCCGAGGGTGGATAGACGGAGATGGGATCGACATAAGGATTGGGCAACTTGGCGGCGAGGGTCTCATCGGTGAAGTCGCAGTAGCGGCCGGTGGGGTTGCCGAGGATGGTGTTAAAAGGGTAGTCCTGGTGCCGGATGAGTTCGGCGGACAAGGACCAGAACAAAGCGAGACACAAGCCCGCGCCGAGAATCCGTAGGGCGAGCGTCCACTTGCGACGGCGAAAGCCAGTTGAGGTCTCGTTCATGGCTTCACCCATGGACGCCCGGCCCTCACCAGCGCGGCGGAAAAATCGCCCTCTTCGTGCGAGCCGACCTGCAAGTAGAGCGGCGCAGATTCACCTGGAATGAAGAGGACTCGCCAGGGAATCGGCGTTTCATATTGCGCGGTGGTTTTCACACCGCCCTGCGCGTACCACACCCCGCGGCCGGCTTCGCCGCATTGGAAGTCGGGCAACCAGAGCGTTGTGGGCGAATCGAGGCGTGCGACCACGAACTTGCGCGCGAGGATAAAGTTACTCGCCGCTTGATGATGCATGACCCAGTCCCGCCGCACGTCGGGGTCCATGATCGGCTTGCGATAAATGACGACGGGAATCAAGAACGCAAGCAGCAGAGTGGAGAAAACCAAAAACGGAAGGGCGATGCGATTGTCTGACGGGGAGTGAGTCGTGGCGTCACTCATGGGAAAACGGGGTTCGACGGGTCAGCGAATCTGCCGGGCCCAGGCGAGGGTTTTCTCGATTCCGGTCTGGCGCGAGACGGAGGGTTGCCAATTCAGGAGCGTGGCGGCCTTGGCGGGATCGGCGACGAAGAATTTCTGGTCGTGTGCACGCCAGGGCAGTTTTTTGTAGACGAGCTTGGAGTGCAGATGGCCTTCGAGGATCTCGAACAATTCCAGCAGCGAGCAACTGTTCTCCATGCCGCCGCCGATGTTAAACGCCTGCCCACGCGCCGTGGCGAAATTCCGCACGGCGCTCAGGTAGCAGGCGACGGCATCGTCCACGTAGAGAAGGTCGCGCACCTGCTTGCCGTCTCCGGCGATGGTGAACGGTTCGCGCGCCGGATCGGCCTGGGCCGCCAGCGCCTGCTGGCAAAACCATCCGACCCAGCCTTGGTCGAACGTGGCATACTGCCGGCCCCCGTAAACGGTGGAGTGGCGAAAAACGATTGTGTTGAGGCCGAAGACGCGCGCGTAATCGAGCATGTACTGGTCGGCCGCACCCTTGGAGCAACCGTAGGGCGTCTGGAAATCGAGTGAGAAGGATTCATTCACGCCGGCGGGATGCGTCGGCGTGGTGTAGCGCAGTTCTTCTTCGAGCACCTGCAGGCCGCCGAGGTCGCCGTAGACCTTGTTGCTCGACGCATAGGTGACGACCGCCGCCGGGCAATGTGCGCGCACGGCCTCGAGCAGGTTGACCGTGCCGACGACGTTGGTCTCAAAATCGAGGCGCGGGTTGGCCATGGAGGTCGTCATCGCGACCTGGCCCGCGAGATGGAATATGGCATCGGGCTGAAGTTCCTTCAACACGGTGTCGAGCATGCCGACCGCGCGCACATCGCCCGCGATGTAGCGAATCGTGCCGAGTTCTTGCAACCAGCGCAGGTTGTCGGCCGCGCCCTGGCGGGAAAGATTATCGAGCACGGCGACATCGACGCCCGTCTCCAGCAACCGCGCGGTGAGGTTGCTGCCGATGAATCCACAACCGCCGGTGACGAGAACCTTTTTCAATGAGAAGCCTTTTTTTTCGCACGCTGCGCCTGATGCTTGATCCGATAGAGCTTATAAAGCGTCTCGAGATAGCCCAAGGCGAAAGAGACGAGATCGCGCTTCGTCCTGCCTTCCTTGCGCGTCTCGAAGGTGAAGGGAACTTCCTTCAGCCGCAGCGGACGATCGCCCGCGGCCAGCTTCACCAGGATTTCCTCCACGATGTCGAAGTTGTCGCACTCGAGCTTCAGCGCGCGCAACTCCTCGCCGCGATAAAGGCGGAAGCTGTTGGAGACATCATAGCAATTCAACCGCAGCACGCAGCGGAAGACGACGTTGACCATGAGGCTGAGAAAAATGAGGACGAAAGGATTCTCCGTCTTCCCGCCGCGCACGTAGCGCGAGGCGATGACGAGATCGTACTCCTGGCGGAAGCCCCACAATTCGGGGATGTAGCGCGGATGGTGCGAGCCATCGGCATCCATAACGACCACGTATTGGCCGTTCGCTTCGCGGAGGATGGTGCGGACGGCGTCGCCATAATGAGGACCGCCTTTGCGTGGGACGTAGAGGGCGTTGTTGTCGCGGCAAACCGTGGGCGTGTCGTCGCGCGGCGACTCGGTATCGACCACGAGGATTTCGTAGGACGAGGTCAGCGTCGCGGCCACCTGATGCAGGAGCGGCAACAGCGCGCGCAGGTTGGGCCCTTCCTCGTAGGCAGGCAAGGCGATGGTGAGATCGCAAGTGGAAGCGGGCGTGGTCAGAGCAGCTCCCGGGGTTGCTTGAGTTTCAGCGTGGGGAAAGACAGTTTTGCCAGTTGCCACACGGCATGCGCCAGCCGGTGTTGCGGGCGCCATTTGAGTTCGCGGCGGGCGCGGCTGATGTCGGCGACGAGATGCATCGGCTCAAAGGTGCCGTAGGGTCGTTCGCCGAATTTCAGTTGCACGGGAATTTCCAGTTCATCCACGATTTGGCCGGTCAGTTGGCGCAAGGTCAAGGCGCGCCCACTGCCAAGATTATAGACCGCGGGCGACATCACTGCCGGCGGGCGCGGCAGAGCGAGGAGTGCGGCGTGGGCGATGTCGCGCGCGGAGCAGAAATCGCGGACCTGGTCGCCGGGGGAAAGGCCGAGCGGACGTTGCTCCACCGCCGCGCGCAGGATGGAGGGAAAGAGGCGGGTGCGCACGTCGTTGACGCCGGTGAAAGAGAACGGGCGAAAGACGGTGAGGGGCAGCTTGAACTCGACGCAGGCGGAGCGGAGTAAAATATCGGCGGAGGCCTTGCTCGCGCCATAAGGATGCAGGTTGTCGAGCGCATCGGTCTCGACCAGCGGCCGCCCCGTGCTGCGGTAGGCGAGACCGGTGCTGATGTGGATGAAGTGGCAGTTGGGCTGACCGGCCGCGAGCTCGACGAGATGGAGCGTAGAGTCGACGTTGAACCGCATCAGCTTGAACCAAGTGCCCTGCGGGAAGATCATGCCATCGGCGGCGCAATGGATGACGCAGGTTGGCTTGAAGCGCTCGACGAGCGCAGCGAGTTTGCGCTTATGGGAAAAGTTGATGATCTGATGCCGGAGACGCGGATGCGCTGGCCAGCCCGCGTGACGCCGGCGATGCACCGCGAGCACCTGCGTCCCCGGCAGCGCCTGGAGCTGGAGGGAGATGTGATGGCCCAACGTGCCGGAACTGCCGGTCAGCAGAACGCGGTGGCCGGTGAGATCGGCTTTACTCATGGCAGAGACAGGCGAAACCTCCACGAAAAAGTGAAGTCACTCTCGAAAACGCCGAAGTCGATCACACCATCACCTCCAAGCAACCCGCGCAAAGCGAGTCAAAGGCAAAGACGCCGCGCCCAGATCGTGTTGGGTGCCCAAGGGGCGCGGTCGTGGTGCGGCGGTTCTGCTCAATCCCTAAGCGTAAGTGCCACGCAGATGATAAACTATCAGCGTTTGCTGGAGGGTCTTGAGCGTCAGCGGACGTTGCGATGGTTTGGGCGTGAAGCGCACAGTCCGCTTTTCGCCGGGGAGAAGCGTCAGCACGTTGTCGTCGAAGGTGCCGCGAATGTCGTCCGGGTCCAGCGTGACGAAGAACGCGGGCGCGTTGGATTCCAGATCAATGAGAAAGCTTCCCTGCTTTTCCGCGCGAATCTTCACGCCGATCTGGGCCTTGGCGAGATTGCACTTTTTATATTCGGTCAGGAACAACTCGTTGCGCATTGTGGTGCTGCCCGCCTTGAGATCGATGGTGAGGAAAACCTCTTCGGGCTTGGATTTCGAGCCAAGGACTTCCTTCAGGTCGAAGCTCTTGAGCCGGGAAGAAGTGCTCGCCCGGAGTTGCGCCGGGAAGCGAACGGTCTTCAATACCTTACCTGTGAAATCGAGCACGCGAACACGCACCTGCGCAGCGGTGGCCTCGGCTGTATCGTTGTCGGCCCAAATCTCGACCGTTCCTTCTTTGGTCTTTACGCCGGTGACTAAAAGCGGCGCGTAAAAACGCTGGGCCATGTAGTGAAGCACTTTCCACTTGCCGCCGTATTCGAGCGAAGCCCACGACGCGACGGGCCACATGTCGTTGAGCTGCCAGTAGAGTGCACCCATGCAGAGAGGGCGCAGCCGGCGGAAGTGCTCGATCGCCGTGCGGATGGCGAGGCCCTGCTGTACCTGACTCAGGTAGACGAAATTGGGGAAGCCTTCCGGAAAGCGGAAGTAGCGCGTCATGTTCTCCGTAATGCGCGTGTTGCCGCCGACGTTGCGCTGGTGGTGCTCCATCACCGGCGCGGAGACGTTGAACTGATCCGGCGTGGCGTAGGTGCGGATGGCGGACATCGACGGGAAGGACTGGTAGCCAAACTCGGAGCAGAAGCGGGGCTTCACATCGAGGTAGGCCTCGAATGGTTTGCCCTCATGCCACACGCTCCAGAAGTGCATGTCCCCGCGGCGATCGTCGTGCCAGCAATCGGAGTAATCGTTCACTCCGCCGCACGGGCTGCTCGGCCAGAAAAGATGTTCCGGGTCGAGTTCGCGCACGGTGGCACCGATGACGCCTTCGTTGAGGCGATCGTAATCGACGAGGTAGCGGTCGCGATTGGCCTTCGATTCCTTGAACCAGGTGAGGGCGCCGACATCCTCGTTATTGCCGCACCAGAGCGCCAGGCACGTGCGACTGCGCAGACGCTTCACTTGGTGGCGCACCTCCTGCCGCACGTTTTCGAGAAACTCCGGCGTGGACGGGTAGAGCGCGCAGGAGAACATGAAGTCCTGCCACACCAGCAGGCCCTTCTCGTCACAGAGATCGTAAAAGTCATCGCTCTCGTACCGGCCACCGCCCCAGACGCGAATCATGTTCATGTGCGCAGTGGTGGCACTGGTAAGGAGATCGTCGAGGACGGCGCGGGTGACCCGTTGCGGCAGCGCGTCGGCGGGAATCCAGTTTGCGCCCTTGGCGAAGATGGTGCGGCCGTTGACCACAAACTCGAGGGAGAGCCCATCCTTGTCCTCGCGGTTCACGACTTCGATCGTGCGCAAGCCGATATGGCGTGTTTCCGTGTCATCGCCCACGCGTACGGTGAGGGGATAGAGCGGTTGTGCGCCGTGGCCATTAGGCCACCAGAGGCGCGGCTTT
>CAZZWT010000056.1:8499-12982 GCA_964657775.1 uncultured Candidatus Methylacidiphilales bacterium
GGTTGCAGGCGAACGGGGCGGCTTTCGTTTTGGCTGTCGATGGCGAGGGAGAATTCAGTCGCGCCGCCCTTCGGCGAATGGACTTCGCAGTGCACGGTAAGCGTGACCGGACTGCCGGCGCGGGCGTGATCCTGGATGATCTGGATGGACTCGATACGCGCGAGCGAACTCGCGCCGAGGCGAATGCTTTCGATGCCGGAGACCATGAGGCACGGGCCCCAATCCCAGCCGCTGTGGCATTGGACTTTGCGCAGCAGGTTGCGATGGGACGACTGCACGGGATTGATGACGTGGGGAATCGGGTAGGCGAGCTTCTTCGCTTCCGCCTCGGCTGCTTTCTCGGGCGAGGCGATCTCGAGGCGGATGGTGTTGACGCCGGCGTGCAGCAGCGCCTTGGCCTCGAGGCGATAACGGATGAAGGCGTTCGCCAAGGAGGCCAGCCGTTTATCGTTGAGGAACACCTGGGCCACGGTATCGACGCCATCGAGTTCGAGGTAAACCGACTCCTCTTCCAGCATATCGGGAGGGACGCTGAATTCCCGCTCGTAGAGCCAGTCCTCGCGGTGCAGCGCCTGGAGCTCCAGTTCATTCATGCCGTAAAAGGGATCAGGGATCTTGCCGGCCGCGAGCAGTGCGGTGTGCGTGTCGCCCGGCACCTGCGCGGGGACTTTCCAATTATTGTTCCGGTTGCGCAGGGTCCACTTGTCCGAGAGGTTGATCGTTTTCACTTGAGCCGCAATTTAAGCGATGGGCGCGGGCGAGGAAAGGCGATGCGGTTTTGGATATGCGTTTGCCGGTTTGGGTATGGCTGGGCGGAGTTGGCAAAATTCGCTAAAATTTTCGTTATTTTTAGCAAATTTTGAAAACGCAGCAAACGGTGGAAATTTAGCGGCGTTCCCGGGTAGGGGCGTGATGGAAGATTTGTTTGTAGGCGCGGGAGAAGTGGTGCGGGCTGGTGAAGCCCAGTTGGTAGGCGATCGCCTTGACTGGCATGACCGTGCGCCGCAGGAGGTGGCGCGCGCGCTCGATCTTGAAGCGGAGCAAGGCCCGGGCCGGGGAGGTGCGCAGCAGTTCCGAGCAGCGCAGGCCCAACGTGCGTTCGCTGATGCCAAGCTCGGCCGCCATCGTTTGCACGGAGACGGCACGATGCAGGTTCTGCGCGAAGCAGCGGCGCAGGCGGGCCAGGAAATCCTTCTCGACCGCCTGGGGGAGCAGCCACGAGGCCAGCGACGACGCCGGGAAGGCGCGCACCAGGCGCCAGAAAAGTTCCTCCATGACGGCGTCCTGGATGTGGACGGAGACGGCATCGTGCCGGTCGGTCTCGACGGCGATTTTTTCCAACAAGGGAAGGTATTCCGCCGACTTGAGCGACGTGTGCTGCCGCTCGGGGGGCAGTCCCGAGCGGAAAAAGCGGATCGTGTCCTCCCGGCCCACCGGGCCATGAAGATGGAAATTCAGGCCGACGTATTTAAGCGGCGGGTCGCATTTGTCCTCATGCCAATCGCCGGGCTGCACAAGGAGGACGGCATTGGTTTTGAGATGAAGTTCGCGGCCATTGACGCGGCAGCGGTAGGGCCCGCGAACGACGAGGAGAATTTCAAACTCCGCGTGCTGGTGCGGCGGAAAGACAAAGGGCTGCTCGACACGATTGAGCAGGAACTGGGTGAAGACGGGGCGCGTCGTCTGTACGAAGCGTAGTCCTTGCTCCTCGCGGAAGGCGGAGCGCTCGAAGAGGACTTCGCCACCCGGGGCCGCGGGATGAGGCAGATTCCGGCGCGATTTTTCGCGAGCCTTTTTGGTTTTACGAAGGGGCATGGCTCGTTCAGGGCGTGGGCAGCAGCGTTTTGTTCAGCAACGCGTTCAGCCACGGGATGTCGATGAAGAGCAGCGCCACCACCAGCACGGCAAACGCGAGGGAATAGAGGGCGAGGATCGGCTCGCGCCACAGCTTCTCCGGCTTTTGCGCGGCGGAGTCGGTCTTGAAACTCATATGGAGGTAGAGGCAGAACAAGCCGCAAAGGAATGGCATGGCCAGCAGCAACTCGATCCGGTACTTGATCAGGAAAATGCCGCAGAAGAAGACCGACGTTAGCGCGTAATACATGGCGGAGATGAGCAGCGAAGTTTCCGTGTAGCTTTTGAACGACTGGCGATAGGCGCCCGCGCGCACCGGGTCGCCAATCATCCGGTATTCCGCGAGGCGCTTGACGGCCATGAGAAACGCGCCGCCCATCCAGTAACCGACGACGATGCTGGCCGGCGGCAGCCAGTGCGACGTAACGATGAACCAGCCGACGAAGAGCCGGATGACGTTGTTAAAGGACTCCGAGATGACATCGAGAAAGGGTACGTCCTTGGAGCGCAGCGGGCGCACATTGTAAATGACGCCCATGGTCAGCAGCGCCACCTCCGCGCCGAAAACGTCGAGCGAAACGGTGAGCGCAAGGCCGAGGCCCACGAGGGCGAGCCAAGCATATTCCGAGTAGACCAGCCGCGCGTTCATTCCCCCGGCGATGGCGGGGCGCAGCGATTTGGTGGGATGATGCTGGTCGGACCCGGCGTCGAGCCACTCGTTGATCACATAGTTGGCCGAGGCGACGAGGCAGGTGGCAGCGAGACCGATTACGAGATCAATCGCCTGATGAATTCCGAACGGTTGTCCGGAGAGCAGGCAGGCGAAGAGGACGCCGGGCAGAACAAAGACGTTTTTGATCCAATGATCGGGCCGGGCGATTTGGATATAGTCTTTCACCGTACTTCCGTGGAGGAGGCAGCCGCCACGATTCCGACCTTATGGAGGTGCTGGAAGGCTGCCAAGAGTTGTTTGTGCGAGGATGGTTAGAGTAGCTGCGGCTGTCCCCAGCGCGGAATCCGCAATCTTGACGACGCCTTCGGCGCCCCGCCGCCAGGGACCAGACTCGCCTGGCGCAGCAGCTACCTCGGGGAATCTTTCTTAGCGCGGGTAGCGGTCTCTGCGCTCGATTCAACCTCTTCAAGGTTGGCCCCCGCTTGGGAGTCATTCGAGGGTAGGCGCTGGTGCGCCAACCCTTCGCTGTAATCTAGCAACGCCTTTGGCGTTGCGGAGGAAGGATGCCGCTTTGAGCCTTGCTGGTGGCCTTGCAGAAAGAAACGATATTGTTTGAACAACGCCTTGGGTGTGCCGGAGGAAACGATACCGCTTTGCGGGAGCAGCCGATCGCTTCCTGTCGGCCTGCTGTAGCGGGCCGATCGGGCAACAAGCAGCCCGGACCACGGAGGGATGCAGCGGTGGCTCCCACGGGAATTTTGAGCGTGCACGACTTGCGCGGAAGTCTCATCTTCTCGTTCCACGCTTTTAATTCCTTTCCTTATGACCCCAAAGAAAATCGTCGTTCTCGGCAGTTTCAACATGGACATGATCGTCGTGTCGGACCGTCTGCCGAAGCCGGGTGAAACGGTGCTGGGCGGTAAGTTCAGCACAGCGGCCGGCGGCAAGGGCGCGAACCAGGCGGTGGGCGCGGCGCGGGCCGGTGGGAACGTGGCCTTCATCGCGCGGGTGGGGGCGGATGTGTTTGGTGACCAAGCCGTCGCGGGTTTGATCAAGGACCACATCAACGTGGATCATGTCCTCCGTGATCGCGCGAGCGCGTCCGGCGTGGCGCTGATTCTGGTCTCCAAAAACGGCGAGAATTCGATCTCCGTGGCCAGCGGTGCGAACAGCCGGGTGTCACGCGCGGACGTGCAACGCGCGGGTTCCGTCATCGCCAAAGCCGGCTTTCTGGTCACGCAATTGGAAACGCCGCTGCCCACCGTGCGTGCGGCCGTCGCCTTCGCCGCCGGCAAGGGCGTCCCGGTCATCCTTAACCCCGCGCCCGCGCAGCCGTTGCCGGATTCGCTTTTGAAAAAGGTCTCCATTCTCACGCCCAACGAGACGGAGGCCGAATTGCTGACCGGCGTCAAGGTCACGGGGCCTGAAGCGGCACGCAAAGCAGGACGCATCTTGCTCAAGCGTGGGGTGTCCACGGCGATCCTGACCCTTGGCGCGCGCGGCGCCTGGATCGCCACGCGGGATTTCGAGCAACTCGTCCCCGGCTTCAAGGTCAAGGCGGTCGATACCACCGCGGCGGGCGACACCTTTAACGGCGCGCTCGCGGTGGCGTTGGTCGAGGGCCAGACGCTGGTGCAGGCGGTGCGTTTCGCCAATGCGGCGGCGGCGCTTTCCGTGACCAAGCGCGGGGCGCAGCCTTCCGTCCCGCGTCGCACACAGATCGAGGCACTGCTGCGAGCGTCCATTTCCACCGACTAATTCCACAGTTTTTCCCCAGCGCCAAGGGTTGTCGCATTAGGGAAAAGGGGGACACGCATCTTTACCGACCATACGCCAGCGATTAAGAGCGGACAGGGTGGGAGTCGACCGAATCCGACCTCTGAAGCCGTTTTTAGAATGCCAGTTTTACCTCTGAAACTCGAGAAAATTCATTCTAACTCGGAAGTATTTTTCCTA
>CAZZWT010000057.1:0-12694 GCA_964657775.1 uncultured Candidatus Methylacidiphilales bacterium
TGGAGATTGAAATCGACTAGGGAGTGAACCATCAGCGCCGTCCATGCCGCAAAGCCGGTCGCGACCAGCACGCGGTCCTGCCACCGGTTATCGAGCCAGAGCGGGCGGAAGAATTTTAGCGTGACGGCGACGATGAAGAAGAGGGCAAAGGCGAGGCCGACCAGGCCGTAATCGTTGAAGCAATTCAGGAAATCGCCGTGGCCCGGTTCCGGGGGAGATCCCGCCACCTGCTTCGCGCCACTGGGCAGGACGAACACGTTTGTGCCAGGCCCCCAGCCGAAGAGGAGATGATCGTGGGCCGACTGGAAAGCGCGGGTGGCGCTCTGCACGCGAATCGCGGCGCTGGGTGTCTGATTGGCCAAAAGCTTCTGCGATTCCGCGAGCCGCACTTCGGCCAGCGGCGTAACGCTAAAAAGGAAGGCGGTGAGAAACAGGAAGGCGAGGCCGGAGACGACCGGAATCCACCAGCGCATGGTGCCGTTGCGGATGCCCATGGTCACCAAAGCGGCGACCGCCGCCAGGAGGGAAAGCCAGCCGCCGCGTGAGCCAGAGAAGATGACGCCGATGATCATCATCAACGCCGCATAAAAGAGCAGGATGCGCACAGACCAGGGCAGTTTCGAAAAGCTGCCGAGCGCGAGCGCGGCGCCGATGGCCATGACGAGGAGGCTGACGTAATGATTGGGCGATTCGTAGGTGCCGATCCAGCGCGGCGCGAATTGCTGCTGCAGGTTTTCCACCTGGCCGAACGGAAGCCAGTCGAGATGGTTATTCAGGTAGTAACCGAAGGCCATTTCGCCCACGCCGAGCCCGACCAAGGCATAGAGCATCGCCATGCAATACTTCCGGTTCTTCATTCCGTGCCGACAGGTGAGGAAGACCGCGGCGTAGGCGACGACGGCGAGGACTTCGATGCGGGAGAAATATTCGACCGGCGAGGTGAGCCAGCGCGCGATGGCGTAGAGGACGAAGAGGAGGACCGCAAGATCGATGGCATCGGCGCGGCGCGGGGCGTCGGGCGCGGGCTTCGCGGTCAGGCGCAGGCCTTGAACAAGAAGGAGCACGGCCGCGGCGGTGAGGATGGGGAGTTCAATCCAAAGCCGCGCCGCGCCAAGGATGAGCGGGCCGCTGATAAGGATGCTGGCGAGAAGGAAGGTGGTGACGAGAGCGCCGATGGCACTGGCAAGATCGGGGGCCTTCCCATGGCCATGCCGCGATGCAGATCGGCGGCGGCGAATTCTCGGTTTCGGCGTCATGGCGAGAGATGGAATGTTCCCTTGATTGCGCATGGTTGCCAACTGAATTCCTGATGAGGATTTGCTGGTCGCCGCGAGTCCGGCGAGGCAAAATCGGGCTCGAGATGAATTTGAGTCAATTGCGTTCGCCCACGGCCGATTCCGGCAATGCGCCGGAGAAATTCGAGGACATGCTGGGGCGGCTGGAACAGATCGTGGCCGACATGGAGAATGCGGAGTTACCGCTGGAAAAACTCCTCGCCAGCTACGAGGAAGGCATGCGCTTGGTGAAAGCCTGCGGCGATCGCCTGACCGATGCGGAGCAGAAGGTGGAGATTCTGTCGAAGGCGGTGGCGGCTGAGCCGGCGAAGGTGGCGGAGGCGGCGGTGCCGACTCCCGCTCCGGCGGCGAAAGACGATATCAAATTGTTTTAGAATTCTGCGTTGCGTATGCGCCGCGAAAGGTAGCCGGCGCAGGCCCTTGCAAGCGCGTGGGATTTCCTTAGGTTTTAACCTCCGCAACAAACGCCTCCGCCGCCCCGCGAATCGCGGACGCCACATCCGCCTTCACCATCGCGAACTTGGGACGAAACCACGGGAACATCCCAATAAGATCGTGCGTGACGAGGATCTGCCCATCGCACCCCTTGCCGGAGCCGATGCCGATGGTCGGCACGCGCAGCTTGCTGGAAATCTCCCGCGCTAATTCGGGCTCGACCAGTTCCATGACGATGGCAAACGCCCCGGCTTTTTCCACCGCGAGCGCATCGGCGAGCAACTGAATCTTCTGCTCCTCAGAACGGCCCTTGATTTTGTAGCCGCCCTCTTCCTTCACATGCTGCGGCAGCATGCCGATGTGCGCCATGACCTCGATACCGGCGGCGCGCAGGGCGGCGATCTCCGTCACGACTTCGACACCGCCCTCAAGCTTCACCGCCTCCGCGCCTGCATCGATGAGCACGCGCGCGCTGATCACGGCCGCCTCAGGTGAATCGTAAGTGTGGATGGGAAGATCGCCCACCACGAGCGCCCGCGTTTTCGCCCGCGCGACCGCCGCAACATGATGCCGGATTTCCTCCAGCTTCACTTCCGTCGTATCAGGATAGCCAAGCACGACCATGCCGAGGGAATCGCCCACGAGCAACATCGGCACGCCTGCTTCATCGAGCAGCCGGGCCGTGGGATAATCGTAAGCCGTCAGCGATGGGATTTTCTCTCCGCGCGCCTTGGCCGCGATGATCCATTCGGGTGTGATTTTGGAAGGATACGCCATCTCTCCCCACAATACCGATGTCAGCCTTGCGCGCAAAGGCTACTCCACATGGAGAAACCGATTGGAGGAATTCCAATAATCAAGAATGGGAGTAAAACCAATGATATAACATATTTCATTGAGTTGGGCGGGAGCGTTTCCCGGTAAGAAGCAACCGGACTGCAATTTATCCCCTTGATAAAAAGCAACGCAACACTCTCGGCCAGACCATTCCTGATTCGCAGGCTTTATGTAATCCAGAGCAATCCCAGCACGCAACTCTTTGACCCGATTGATTTGAAAGTCGGTCAGCGAAGCTGGTGGATGGATCAAAGGGAAAGTAACGTTGCTGTAAACGGACTCTTGTTTGGGAATCCAGAATAAACCGCGGTGGATTCGGAAGCCGCCGCCCTCAATCGTCAGACTTTTGGCACTGAAGTTGATGGTAGCCCCGATAAAACTGGTGGGAGGAATGTCGCGCGAGTAAAAGCGGATGCGAAACTCATCCGATGGACATTCGGCAAGGTACTCGTGGAGTTTTATGTTCTCGGAACGATCGTCAAGATAGGGACCGAATGCCTGACCGCCAAAAACGGCGAACCATATTGCACATAGCGCGACCATTCCAAGGCCCATAAATCGAGGAAGGGTCATAACTCGTACTCAGTGAATCCCAGTATTGCCGCTCGTCATAAACCACTGCAAGGAGGAACAACTGCTTAGCTTTTTGTCAGAGGTCGGTCCTGCTGTTTCTTCATCTCATGCCATAGCTCTCGAACGGTTCTCTTTTGGCCGGGGAGAATCAGGTTGGGCTGGAGAAAGCAGAGGGGCTGGAGGACGAAGGCGCGGAGGTGGGCGCGCGGATGCGGGATGACGAGGTCCATGGACTCGAAGTGGCTGGTGCCGAAATAAATGATGTCGAGATCGAGCGGGCGCGGCGAGTTGCGCTCGTGGAAGGGCGCGCGGCCCCGTTCGATTTCGAATTCCTGCAGGCCGCGCAGGAGATTGAGCGGCGCAATGATGATGGAATCGAGCTTAATCTCGGCGACCGAATTGAGGAACGGCGGGGTGCCGGGCGCACAGTCGACCGGGGCGGTTTCAAAGCGCGGCGACTCGCGGATTTTGCCATCCACGGCCATCTCGCGAAGGAAGTTGATGCCCGCCTGGAGCTCGGCATGGCGATCGCCCATGTTGGAACCAAGGGAGATGCCTACGGGAACTTCGGGCATGGAATCTAAAAAGTGCGACGGTCGCAGACCGCCGCTACAGGTGAAGGCCGCCGCCTCGCGGCGATGGCGACAAAACTAAGCCTTTTTGACGGACTGGACGATCGCGGCGAAAGCAGCGGGTTCGTTCACGGCCAGCTCGGCCAGGATCTTGCGATCGATCTCGATCTTCGCCTTGGTCAGAGCCTCGATGAAGCGGCTGTAGGTGAGATCGAAGGTGCGGACGGCGGCGTTGATGCGCGCGACCCACAGGTGGCGGAAGTCACGCTTGCGGGCCTTGCGATCGCGATAAGACCAGTACTGGCCTTTCATCGTCGCGTCCTTGGCGTAACGGAAAAGTTTGCTGCGGCGGCCGCGGTATCCTTTGGCTTTCTGGATGACGCGTTTGCGGCGTTCGCGTGAGGCGGGGGCGTTTGTCGTGCGGGGCATGGTCGTGGTCTCCTAAAATTCTAGCGCGCGTTTAGTGGAAGGGAAGGTTGTCCTTGATGCGGGCAACATCGGTGTGATGCAGTTCCTTCATCTTGGAGAGGTGGCGCTTGCGTTTACGGTTCTTGCTGCCGGCGAGGTGGCGGCGTCCCGATTGGGAGGCCAGGACTTTACCAGTGGCGGTGATTTTGAACCGCTTGGCGACGGCTTTCTTGGTTTTACGGCGGGCAATGGCTTTGGGCATACAATTATTATTTACCGGTCAGGAAGGGTGCTGGCCTTATTCAGTGCCGTTACCGTTTTCAGGCGGGGAATCGTGCGATTCTTCCTCCTGAGCTGGCTCATCCTCATGCGAGAACTTGCGCACCCTTTTTCGAGCGGGCAAAGGTGATAGCATCAAATTGATGCTTTTGCCAATTAATTTCGGCTCAGTATCTGCAACCCCGATTTGCGAGAGGTCCGCGCGCATGCGGCGGATGAGGTTCATGCCGATGTCCTGGTGCATCATTTCGCGACCGCGGAACTTGAGTTGCAGCTTCACTTTCATCCCCTTCCACATGAATTCCTCGGCATGGCGCATCTTCACGCCGTAGTCATGCTCGTCGATGTTCATGTGGAAATTGAGTTCCTTCAGCTTGGTCGCCGAGGAATTCTTTTTCGTGTCCTTCTCCTTCTTGGCCAGGTTGTAGAGGTACTTGCCGTAATCGAGAATTTTGCAAACCGGCGGGTTGGCCGCGGGGTTGACTTCGACGAGATCGAGGCCGCGTTTGCGGGCTTCGGTCATGGCTTCGGCAAGGCCCATCACGCCCAAGGATTTGCTGTCCTCGTCGACGATGACGAGAACTTCGCGGGCGCGGATTTTGTTATTGGCGCGGATGAAGGATTTGTGGATAGCGATAATGCCTCTAGGGTTTTGGGTTCAAACTACTGCTGTGCCGCCGGTTTGCATGCTGGGAAAATCACAACGAACGGGAAGCGATTTCGGCGAGCACCTGATGAAAGAAGTCGGGCCATGGCTGGGCCACGGGGGCGGTTAATTTACGGCTGCGCACGGATACGTGTTCACTCTGGGCTTCTCTTTCACCAAGCGTAATTATGTAGGGCACCTTGGCCAGCTCCGCAAGTCGAATTTTCGCGCCCAGTTTTTCGCGCGAATCGTCCAGGGTGACACGCACGTCCTTTTCCTTCAATTCCTTGAAGAGGCGCTGGGCGTAGTCGTTCTGGGCTTCGGTCACGGTGAGCAGGCGCACTTGCTCCGGCGCGAGCCAGACGGGAAAGGAACCGGCGAAGTGTTCGATCAGGCAGCCGATGAAGCGCTCCATGCTGCCAAAGGGCGCACGGTGGACCATGACGGGGCGGTGCTCCTTGCCATCGGAGCCGGTGTAGCCGAGATCGAAGCGGATCGGCAGGTTGTAATCGACCTGGACGGTGCCGAGCTGCCACTCGCGACCGAGCACGTCCTTGACCACGAAGTCGATCTTGGGGCCGTAGAACGCGGCCTCGCCCGGTTCCTCGCTGAAGGGGACGCCGAGGCTGGCGGCGGCATCGCGACAGGCTTTCTCGGCCTTGTCCCAATTGGCGGGGTCGCCGGTGTACTTGGCGCTGTCGGGATCGCGCAGGCCGACGCGGACGCGATAGTCCTTCATGCCGAGAAGATTGAAGACGGTCTTGACGAGATTAAGGCAGCCGAGCACTTCCTGCGGCAATTGTTCCTCGGTGCAGAAGAGATGCGCGTCGTCCTGGGTGAAGGCGCGGACGCGGGTCATGCCGCCGAGTTCGCCCGATTGCTCCCAGCGATAGACGGTGCCGAACTCCGCGAGGCGGATGGGCAGGTCGCGATAGGAGTGCTTCTCGCTCGCAAAAATCTTGATGTGATGCGGGCAGTTCATCGGCTTGAGCATGTAGCCGTTGATCTCGCCGGCATCGAGCTTGTTGGAGAGCTCGCCGCAGGTGCAGCCTTCCTGCGACAGGAGTTCGAGCGTCTCGCGCTCGACGATGGGCGGGTATTGGGAATCCTTGTAATAAGGGAAGTGGCCGCTGGTGCGGTAGAGCCCAAGTTTGCCGATGTGGGGCGTGAAGACCTGGCTGTAGCCCTGGCGCGTCAGTTCCTGGCTGATGAAGGTCTGCAACTCCTGGCGGACGATCGCGCCGTTGGGCAGCCAGAGGACGAGCCCTTGCCCGACTTCGTCGTCGATGTGGAAGAGGCGCAGGTCGCGGCCGAGCTTACGGTGGTCGCGCTTCTTCGCTTCCTCCAGGAGCGCGAAGTGGGCCTCCATTTCGGTCTTGTTCTTGAACGCGGTGCCGTAGATGCGCTGGAGCTGTGGGTTCTTCTCGTCGCCGAGGTAGTAGGTGCTGGAGACATGCGTGAGCTTGAACGCGCCGACGTTGCCGGTGCGCATGACGTGCGGGCCGGCGCAGAGATCGACGAAGTCGCCGTTGGTGTAGAGGGAGATTTCCTCGCCCTCGGGAATGCGGTTGAGGATATCGAGCTTGAATTTGCTCGGCATGGTGCGATCGGACAACGCGGCGAGACGGCCCGATTGACCGAGCTTGATCGCCTCATCGCGCGAAACGGCGGAACGGACGAAGGGCTGGTTGGCCTTGGTCACGGCTTTCATCTCGGCTTCGATCTTCTCAAAATCCGCGGGCGAGATGCGGTGGGGCAGATCGACGTCGTAATAGAAGCCGGTCTCGACGGGCGGGCCGGCGGCGAGCTGGGCTTCGGGCCAGATTTTCAATAAAGCGGTCGCCAGCACGTGGGCGGCGGAATGGCGGATGCGTTCTAGGTCAGTCATGAGAGGCCCGCCATGATGCGCCAAAGCCCGCGGTTAATCAACCGAGATGAGGCGGGCGGCGGTTTCCACGATTCGCTAAATTTCTGATACTTTTAGCAAATTTAGCAAACGCAGCAAATTTAGCTAACCCGCGCGATGCGCTTCGTCCAGTAACCGGGACGTCGGCTGGTGTGGGCGACGGCGAGGATGCGGACGAACTCGGGGTAATCCATATAGAAGATGATGTAAGGGAAACGTCGCAAAATATACTTCCGGACTTGCGTTCCATTCCACCGCGAAAAGCGCAATGGATTCGATTTAATCTCGAACAATGCGGTGCGAATCCTGATCCGGATATCATCTCCGAGAGTCGGATCATCCAACCGTTGATAGGACAAATCGTTTCGCGAATCTCGCGCAGGGCGAGACGATGTACCTTGGAGGATTTCAAGGCTTACGAATCGGCTTCTCCAACTCGGCCAGCACTTCATCCAAAGGGACGCCGGGATCATCACCGCTGTCCATCTCTGCGATCCTGGTATTCAGCTCTTTACTCCAGGATTTATCCCACTCCTCCTGCGAAACCGTCTCATCATTTTGAGGCAAAGAATCGCGGAGGAGTTGCAAAATATCCTCCCTCTCGTTCACGGACAGAGCGAGAACTTCGTCAGCTAGCTTTTTTGCAGCAACGGTCATTACAAAAAATAGAGTGCTCCATTTATCCCACTTTTCAAGAGCGAAACGGTTACCCCGGCCGGTGCGCGAAGGCGAAGCGGACCCAGACGAGACCGATGGAAAAACAGAGGCCGATCCAGAAGTGGGTGTTCGGTTCGATGAAGGCGTTTTCCTTCTGGCGCCACCGCGCCATTTCGCGCGAGACGAGACCGGAGCCGATGGGCGAGACGAAGAGCAGGACGATGCGCAGCCAGCTCCATTTAACGAGGACATCCGGGAAGACGTAAAGCGAGAGCCAGCCGAAAAGCGCGCCCAGCCCGATGCTCAAGACGACTGCAAGCCAGGTGCCATCCGTGCTGGTTTCGCGCCGGTCATAGTCCGTGCTGTACCAGAACCAGTCCCACGGCCAGTAGGCGAAGAACTCGAAGAGTATCTGGCCGATGGCTTGGAGAAGGAGGGTGAGGATTTCTTCCATGGCGCAGATTATTGGCTCGTGATGTCGTCCGGGGTGCCGAAGGTTTTGTCGGGGCCCGCAGAGATCATTTTGATTTTGGAATCAGCTCCCACGCTGATTCGGTAAGGCGTTCCCCACGGATCAATGACGCTACCGCTTGGATCAACGTCGATTGGACGCAAAGTTAAAAACGGGATTCCTCTCGGATTATCTCCTTCGAGAATTTTGATCAATCGGGCGTTTTCCGTTGCGTGCGGCCATTCTCCAAACTCGGTGTAGTAGGCCAAATAGGCGGTTTGGATTTGGGTCAGCGTGTTAGAGGCCTTCGCTTTTCGCGCCGCAGTTGTAACTCCGGGGCCGGGCAGGTTCACGCACATCATCAGGACGAACAGGCTTAGGCCGCAAGCGACGGCGGCGTAGCCCGCACATCCTCGCTTCTTTTTAATGGTTTCAGCCATTCCGTTAGGTCCGTTGATTCCGTCGAAAATTCAGAAGCAATTCCACCGACGGTCATAGACCGCCGCTACATTATAGAGGCCTACCGATTCACGATATCATCCGCGGTGCCGAATCGTTCATCCGGGCCGGCGGATTCGATCTTGATCGAATCAGCGACGCGGGTCACTCGCAATGGGGTGCCCCAGGCGTCCACGATTTCCCGGTGCGCATTCAGGTCGCGCGAGTTGAAAGTCATGTAGTATTTGCGGGCGCCCACGCCTGAAATCGCGTCGTAAAAGTGGCGGTTATCCGTGTCCGTGGGTAAGCCGCCGTTATCGGCGACGTAGGCTTGATAGGCCGCGCTGAGATCGGCGATGAACACCGTCGTCCGCTCGATCCGCGCCCCGGTGTTGTCATAGGCCAGGGTCTCCACGAAATAATACATGGCCGCCGGGACGAGCAGTGTGACGAGCACATAGCCAAGCCACCGATGTTTCAGCAATTGGGGATGCACCTTCATCGCAGCTCGATTAAAAATTCTTCGACTCCCAATCCGGGTTCTTCATCGTGCCATCGCCGTGGAACTCGAATATCTTGCTGAGCGGATAAAGCGGAATGCCGAAGATCGCGTTCGCATTCACGCGCATGTCCAGGTTCAACCGGTCGGTGACGACATTGTAGGTGCCGTTGCCGATCAGCGCGAAAAGTTCGCTGCTGATATTCATATCGTCGGTGTGGAGGACGCCCTTGGCCGCGGTAAATTTGCCATGCGCCGCATCGGCGACGGTAAACCCGGGGATCAGCGGCGTCAGCGTGCCCAAAAACGGGATGGAGGTGATGTCGCCATTCTCGATCTTAATTTCACCGCTGCCGGCCAGCGTTTCCATATGACCAATGTTGCCGGTGAGATGGGTCTTGGCCGTCAGGTCGCCGCTCGATTTCGGGTAGTTCCAGGTGCGGACCATGAACTTGTTGAAGTTCACCTTGGTGAGGGTGAGATCCAGCGTGTAAGCGGCGGGATTATTGCGCAAATCCATGTCGAGCACACCGGTCATGGTGCCCTCGTAAAAGCCGGCCTGCTTCATGTTCACCGTCAGCCGGCGATTCTTGAAAACGAGCGTCCCGTTCGGGCTGTCGAAGCTGTAGGGCACGTGGAATAGCGTCCAGGCCATCGGCGATTTTCCCTCCACCTCCACGGTCAGGTCGGTCGTCAGGTCCTTGTTCTCGCTTTTCAAATCGACCGTCCCATTGGCATGCACCAGAGGCGGGCGCGCAAATTGATACGGCTTCGTGTACTCCGTGAATTTGGGCCCCATCACCGGCGCGACTTCGGGCACATTGACCTGCGTGACGAGATTGTGCAGTTCCACGGTGCGGTTCTTAAAATCGTAAATGATGCGCCCCGTGCCCGAGCCCTCAGCGCGATGCACCTCCAGGTTCGGCAGGTCTAGCTTCGAGTCGGCAAAAGTAAAATCCGCCGTGGCGGTGGTAAACGCCGCCGTCTTATAGACAAACTTCCCGGCGCTCATCTTGCCCTTCACCGTCCACGCGTCGGTCTTCAGCGCGTTGCCCGTGGCCGTCGCCTCGATCTTTGGGCCTCCCTCCTGAAACGAACAACTGCTGAGAAAATTATCCAACCCCTGCCCAAAGACACCTTTCAGGATGGTGGGATCGAGATTCGACGTGATCTTGCCGTTCAACAAGGGTGTGTCTCTCGTGCCATCAAAGAAAAACTCGAGATCCACGTCACCCGCCTGCCCGGCCATTTTCAAGCCGGGGATGAGCAAGCGCTGCCCGTCATAAGCGATCGGGATGGTCAGGCGATCGAAGGTTGTTCCGTTGAAGGTGAAATCCCGCCAATCGAGATCGGCCTGGATGTCGGTGTGGAAACCTTGCGTCAGGTCGAAAGTCACGCGGCCCGTGGTGACCGGCGCCGAATTCGAGAAATCGAGCCGGCTGAGCGCTTGGCCGAGCGGCCCCGGAAACGCGGGCGCGAAGCTGGTGAAATCGGCCGAGGAGGTGAACTGCAACTCCGCCGTCCGATCGGCCAGGCTCCACTCGCCGTAGGCGGACAGGTCGCCGCGATCCAGGCCGATCTTGAAGTCGCTCAGCTCCACCACGCCATCGCTCAGGCTGCCGTGGATGGAGATCTCATCCACCGGCGCCGTGCGCCAGGTGAGATGCCGTCCATCGAGTGCAAAGTTCGCGCGGCCGCCGCCGAGATCGCGCGTGGAAGATTCGAATTCCAACTGCACAGCGATCGGCTGTTCCGTGCCGATGTCGTCCATGGCGGCGAGAATCGATTTCCACGTCCGCGCGCGGGCCTGGGCCTCGGCGTCGAGCGTTGCCTGGTCCTTGGGCTTGGCGGCGGGAAAGCCATCGTTGTGGATGGTGCCGCTCAGAGCAAGCGCGAGACCGAGAAACCGCGCCTGCGCATTCTCGATCTTGATGTCTTTCCCCTCGAAGGCGACATCGGCATCCACCTGGCGGAAATCGGCGGTCGCATCGGGCCCGACCGGATAGCTGACCTCGGCGTTGGAGATGCTGGCCCCGCTGATCAGCCCCGTGCCGCGCCACCAATCCAGCCACGCAAAGCTGACGCGGACGCGATCGACCTGCAGCATGATGTTCTGCCGATTCGCATCGCGAAAAACGGTGACGCGGCTGGCCAGCACTGCGCCGGTGGGCGAAAGATAAAGGCGATCGACGGCGACGGGAAACGGAAAGATGTGGCGCTGCTCGATCGCTGCCAGCAGGCGGTCCTTCGCCACGTCGGGCAGGCCGAAGAAACGGAGCCACGCAATCACCACCAGCAGCGGCACCGCGATGGTCACCAGCGTGCCCATGGTCAGGCGGGCGAGCAGGCGCTTCAAGTAATGGCGGTACGATTTCATTCAACAACGGCAGCCGAATGAAGTTAGCCGCAAAAGAACGCAGAGAACATAAAGATGTGCGAGGAAATGCTACACGGGAAATTTGCATGCTTGCTGTGATATGGGGTCACCTCGTTTTGACGGAATTACGGAATTTTCGGAATGAACGGAATTACTGAAGGGGAAGGTTTCGCAGAGAGGACTGAAGAGAAATGAAGTTAGGGAGCAGAAATGAATTTGATTTTCAGAGGTTCAAAATGTCTCCCCAATTCCGTTCATTCCGAAAATTCCGTAATTCCGTCAAAATCCGGAAACCTTCTCTTCACATTCGTGGGTTCCCCTGGTGCCCTCGCTTTTCGATTGCTGACACTCCCTTTTTGGTGCTCTTTGCGCGCATTTCCGGCTAAACCTCTACCTAGTGAAATCCTTACTTTCCGGCCTTCTCATCTGGGCGTTCATGGCGCCAGCCGTCGGCGGTGATAACGAGGTCGTCGTGGTCTCGCCGCATTGGGATGGGATTCGTGAGGAGACCTCGCGCGCGTTCTCCGCGTGGCATGAGGAGCATTACGGCCAGCCGGCCACGGTCCGCTGGCGTGATGTTGGAGGTGGCACGTCGCAGATCATCCGCTCCCTGCGCGCGGAGTATGCGGGCAGCGCCAGCAGCGGCGTCGATGTCATGTATGGCGGAGGTGTCGATCCCTTCGAAGCGCTGGCAAAGGATGGCTTGCTGACGCCCTACGATCCACCCGCGGAAACGCTGGCCGCCATTCCCGCGCAGTTGAACGGCATGGCCCTGATGGACCCGAAGCACGAATGGTTCGGCGCGGCCCTCTCCGGTTTCGGTATTATCACGAACGAGCGCGTGCGGGAGGCGGCGGGATTGCCGGAAGTCCACGCGTGGAGCGACCTAACCGATCCGCGGCTGAAGGGCTGGATCTCCGCTTGCGATCCGCGCGCCTCGGGTAGCGCGCTGACGATTTACGAAATCATTCTGCAGTCCTACGGATGGGAGAAGGGCTGGGCCGTGCTGATGGAGATGAGTGGCAACGTGCGCAACTTCCTCGCGTCATCCGCTTCCTCGGCGGTCGAGGTCGGCATGGGCGACGCGGCTTACGGCGTGGCCATCGACTCCTACGGCAACGCACAGGCGGCCTACTATGGCACGGACAACGTTACGTTCCTGCTGCCCGAGGGTCAGACGATGATCGATCCCGACAGCATCGCCATCCTGAAAAATCCGCCGCACCTGGAGCTGGCGCGGCACTTCGTCGAATTCGTCTTGTCGGACGAAGGCCAGTCGCTTTGGATGCTGCCCAAGGGCGCGCCGGGCGGGGCGACGCGC
>CAZZWT010000058.1:0-12659 GCA_964657775.1 uncultured Candidatus Methylacidiphilales bacterium
GAAAAGATTGCCGTGGTCGCTCAGCGCCAGCGCCGGCATTTTTAGCTCGGCCGCGCGCGCCGCCAGCTCGGGAATGCGGCACGCTCCATCGAGGAGGCTGTATTCGGAGTGGACGTGAAGATGAACGAAGGTTTCCAGCGCAGGCACAGCGTGTAATTTAATGCCGAATCCGCACGGGGCGAGGGAAAAACTTTTGCGGGAATTTAAATGCCGCTTGCATTCCGCTTTCGCCGCGCGCGTCACTGAGGTAGGGTCACGAGATGAACGCGGTCTCGCATTCGATCTGGATGGAACCGCAGCGGCGATTCCACGCTTTCCGCTCCATAGCGCTCGTGCTGCACGCCGCGATTCTTCTTTTGTTTCTTTTCACGCTTGGGCTCAGAGTAATCGGGCTATGACTTCTACCCGTTCGCAGCAACTCTTTGCCGAGGCGCTCCATTATATTCCCGGTGGCGTTAATTCCCCCGTGCGCGCCTTTCGTGCCGTGGGCGGAAACCCTTTTTTCGCGCAGAAGGCGCACGGCGCACGGGTTGTTGATGTCGATGACAACAGCTACATCGATTACGTCTGCACGTGGGGACCGTCGATCCTCGGCCATGCGCATCCCGAGGTTATCGTAGCGGTCAAGGCGGCGGCGGATCGCGGCACCAGCTTCGGCATCCCGAATCCGCTCGAGGTCGAACTAGCTAAGAAAATCTGCGCCTGGGTGCCGTCGGTCGAAAAAGTGCGCATGACCAACAGCGGCACCGAGGCGACGATGAGCGCGGTTCGCCTCGCTCGCGGTTTCACCAAGCGCGACAAGATCATCAAGTTTGACGGTTGCTACCATGGCCATGTCGATTCGCTGCTGGTCAAAGCCGGCTCCGGCGCGCTCACCCTCGGCCAGCCGGATAGCGCAGGCATTCCCGCCGCACTCGCCGGGCTCACGCTCGCGTTGCCTTTCAACGATGGGGACGCCCTTCGCTCCGCCTTCGCGCAGAACAAGGGCGAGATTGCTGCCGTCATCGTCGAGCCGGTTCCCGCCAACGCCGGCCTCATCCTCCCGCAGCCCGGTTACCTCGAAACCATGCGCGAGCTCTGCACCGCCAACGGCACGCTGCTCATTTTCGACGAGGTGATGACCGGCTTCCGCGTGGCCCGCGGCGGCGCGCAGGAGTTGCTCGGCGTGCGACCCGATCTTTCCTGCTTCGGCAAAGTGATCGGCGGCGGCCTTCCCGTGGGTGCCGTCGGTGGCCGGGCGGACATCATGGATTTCCTCGCGCCCCTCGGCCCCGTCTACCAGGCCGGCACGCTTTCCGGCAATCCGCTCGCCATGGCGGCGGGCCTCGCGCAGCTCAAGGTTTTGGAGGAGCAGGACGTTTTCGCCAAGCTGGAATCGCTCGGCGCGCAACTCGAGGCGGAGACGCGCGCGGCATTGAAATCGGTTGGGCTCGATTACACGTTTAATCGCATCGGCTCGATGTTTTGCCTCTTCTTTACCGGCCTGCCGGTCCACAATCTCGACGACGCCAAGACAGCGGATCTCAAGCATTTCACCCGCTTTTTCCACGGGCTGTTATCGCGAGGCGTCTACATCGCGCCCTCGCAATTCGAGACTGGTTTTATCAGCGCAGCGCATACCACGCAGGATATCGAGCAAACCGCCCGCGCCGTTCGCGAAGCTCTGCTGGCCTAGGCCACCGCCGACTCGAGCATCTGCGCACGGGGACGCGCACCGAGCAGTTCCATCGCCTCGGCGCAGAGATGGCGGACGAGTTCCGGATCATTCTCGATGCGCGCACGGGTCAGCGTGCCCTCATAGAATGACCAGAGCAGGCGCGCCTTCAGGTTGATGTTTTTGTTCTCGATTTCGCCCCGGTCGGCGGCGTCTTGCAGGCAGTCCTCGAAGAACTTCAGGCCACTGGTCAGCAATTCGGCGATGACCTTGCGAAGTTTCTCGTCTTGCGTGCAAATTTCGGAGCCGAGCGTAAAGATCGGGCAGCCGAGCACCTGCCCATTCTGTTCGTAAGCGGAGAGTTGTTCCTGAACCACGAGATCGAGGTAACGCCAGACCGGTTCCAGGCCCGAGACACCGGCGCCGAAAAACGACATGACTTGGATGACCCGCTCCGCGCGGTAAGCCGCAAGGGCGGCGATGGCTAATTCGGATTTAGAATCAAAGAAGTAATAAAAACTTCCCTTCTTCACCCCGGCCCGTTCGCAAATCGCCTCGATGGTAACGGAGCCGTAGCTGAATTCCCAAATGAGTTCGTGCGCGGCGTCCATCAACCGCTGGCGCGAATCACTTTTTCGTCCCATGTCACGACGTTAACCGTTTTATGAAGCGAGACAAGAAGGAATGTAATTACCTTGTCTTCATATAGTAAGGGGAAGCCACGCTTGGCTTATCAGGGGGCTGAAGTAACATGATCGGCCTTGGTCAAATCGATGGAAAAAGTGCCATAGCGAAACTCGAGATCGGCGTGGACCGGCAGCCGTCGCGCATCGTCGGTCATCCATAGCATCAGGCCCCCGCGATGATGCGTGCCTTTGCCCGGCAGGACGTGGATGCGCAGGAGCGGCTGACTCGGCCACGTGCCAAACGCCCGGGTCTCGCGGGCCTGACACTCGGCCAGTGCTTCTTTTTCCGAATCGCTTTCGTAGACAGGAAGCAGCCGCTTGTCTCCCGGCTGCCACGGTCCGGCGCGCAGGTGGTAAAGCATCGTGCCCACGTCATCAATGGAGTCCTCGGCGACGCCAAAGACCTTCGTCTTGCCCTCGGCCCAGATTTCGCGCGTGCCGAGATGATGCCCGTAATCGATGCGCGTCCGTTCCTTGATCGTCTTCTTGGGCTCGAAGCGGTATTCGCCGTACTCCACGGAGCGCCACGGCGGCGGCGCCAGAATGCACCAGAAATAACCGGTGAAGGGATAGAAGTCATCGACCAGCCCGCGCGAGCCGAGGCTGACCTTGAACTCCCAGTGGCTGCCCTTGTCATGCGCGACAAATGTGCCCTGCGCCGCTTCGAGGCCGTGCCACGATATGAGGTAGGTGAGCGCCTCGCCATCGCTCCACGGCAGGTGATGGAAATCAATCGGCGGGGAGGGCGGGCCGGTCAACTCCTCCGCTTCGAGAAGTGGCGCAGCAAAAATTGAAAACGAGGCAAATAATAGAAACCGAATCATGCGCAAGGGGAGGTACCGCCGAGCGGACCCGCAAGACGTGCCTCAGCGTTGGTCCCGCTTAAGGAGATTTGTCCGCGCCTGCTCCAGCGCGGCACGTTCCTTGGCGCTGAGGCTGCCCACACCCTGCTTGGAAATCTTCTCCAGGATGTCGTCGATCGAGGCCGTCTGCTCGGCGTCCTTGAGCACCTTGATCTGGTGCTTGTGCGCCAGCCGCTGCGCCTGTTTCTCCTCGATCCACTCGGTCACCCACGTCATGCCGTACCCTGCGCCGATCAGCCGCATGCCGAAGTAGCCGATCGCCGCATCGCACCAGAGCGAGCCGAGCCCGAGCCAGTCATGCCAGGCCAGGTAAACCAGACTCAGCGCACCCAGCAACACGAACGCCCAATACTTCGCTGAGAGGTTGACAAACCAGATGGTAATGTCGGCCCCGGGATAAATTGTGGCAAAAGCAATGAAGACGCCGAAGATGGTGCCGTAGCCGCCCATCCAACCTTCACCCCAAAGCCCGAAGGCCAACCCGAGCAGGCAGTAAAGAATCGAAGGGATCAGCACCAGCGCCGCGTAAAGATTGATGAAGGTCCTGCGCCCGACGAATTGCTCCACCTGCCGCCCGAAGTAAAAGAGGAACCCCATCGCGAAAATGAAATAGATCGCGTCCCACGCGCTGCCCGGGGGGAACGCGACGTAGGTGGCCAGCCGCCAGATTTGGGCGCGGTGGATGACCTCGTAGTTACCCATGCCCAGCAGGTAAATCACGCCCGGTTGCATGAAGGCGATGGCCAGCGCGAGGGCCGCGAACGTGGCGACATGTAGGATGACGATCAGCGTGTTGACGTAAATCGGGCGCCCGTTCATCCAGAAGAGCGGGCGGTAATCGTCCGATTGGTCGTGGTACAGCATGCGGTAATCCTCGACCAAGATTAGTCGCGCCGGGCGGCTCTGTCCAGTGCGGGCCGAGACCGAGTGGACAGCGGTTCGATCCTGCGTAGGTTAACGAATGGATACCAATTCACTCTTGGCCACCGGCCATATCGCCGGCTGGCTGCTTGTCTGCGGGCTCTTTTTTCCCCGGCTCTCGCTTTTTGTTGCCGCCTTCCTGGTACCGGGTGCTTATCCGCCCAATCCCTTGCCCGACTTGGTCAAGTTCTTTGCTTGGCTGCTGGTGCCGCGCTTCCTGATGGCCTACTACATCTACCTCGATATCGGAACGGGCAACATCTGGTTCTGGACTTATCTCGTCCTGGGCATTGCCGGCAGCTTCGGCGAATCGGGCTACGTCCGGCATCGGGTCGTGCGCCGTACCACCGTCAGCCGCGATGGCCGGACAACGACCACGGTGGAAGAGGAAGAAGTCTAGGTTCGGCACCTGCTTGGAATCCGGCGCCCGTCATGCTACGATTTTCTTGTGATCATCAACTGGCGCAATTATTCGACCCAAAAGGCTGACCCCTATTGGAGGGGGGCGCTTATTGCTGCCCGGATTATCCGGAAGAAAGAGTCGGGCAGACCGCTCTCTCCCCGCGACCGTCGCATTGCTCGTGAACTTCTTGAAGAAGAGGGAATTAATAATCGTCTGATTGACCAAGCTGTTGCATGCCTGAAAGCTCCCATCAAATTCTGAATTGGGATTCGCCCAACGGCCTACTTCTCAAGAAGTTCATCGACCAACTTCCACAGGATCACCCGCTTGTGCTCAACGTCTTTGGATCGACCCCCCTGCAGATGAGACTCGATCCCTCATTTCTCAGTGGCGATGTGGATATGTTCACGAGTGAAGACCTCACTACTTGTCTGGAAGAGATGAAATTGGGCAAGGAGCACACGAGTCCCTACATCGAACTCGTTCCACAGACTATTTTCATCACGAATGCGGGTTGGCGGGATCGAGCAACCAAAGAAGTTTTTGGCAATATCACCGTCTATATTGCCGGATCGCTCGATGTCCTCGTGGGCAAACTCAAACGCCTCGATCCGAAAGACCTCAAGGCCTTTGATCTTGTTCGGGCAAAGACCGGCGGACCCTCGGAAGACGAGCTCAAACAAGCCCTGCGTATGGTGGTGGATATGTACCGTCCCGCCTTCGACGAGGAAAATCCTGGCGGCGATCCCATCGCGAATACACGCCGCCTGTGGCAGCATCTTTATGGTCACGATATCGATGTCCGAGCCGAAATTATTCGCCCCGCCATCGAACAGCGCAAGGAAGCCTACGGCGAAAATGCTCCCGACCGGCGTGCGATTCTTCGTAAAATCGCCGAGGAAAGTCCCGCCTACGGCAGGGCGTGATCGGTCGCCGGGCATGAACACATCCCCACGACCGCATCGCCGCTTTATGCTTTCTATGTGCTGCTTTGCGTGGCCAGCACCTATCTCAGCATTGCTTTCATTGGTCTCGTTCAACTCAACGATGCGTTATCGCCCGGCTCGTGGCGCCGGAAATAAGTTGCTATAGCAACTCGCAAAAATTAACGCAGGTTAGGCTATTTTGCTTGCCCGTATCGACAAGCACGACTAAGTACCTTCAACCCCCACACGGGCCAATAAACCTATGGCATGGTACTACGTTTTGAATGGAGCGAGTCACGGGCCGGTCGCGGAATCCGAAATCCGCAATCTGCGCACCCAGAATGTCGTCGCGCTTGATACCCCCGTCTGGACTGATGGCATGGCCGAGTGGCTTCCCTTTTCCAGCAGCCCACTCTCGAGCGGCGGCTCCAGTGCCGCTCCCGTTGCAGTCGCCGCCGGCCTGGCTGGCGCGACGCACACCTGCGTGCAGTGCGGCCAGCTCTTCCCGGAAGACCAGATGCTCAATTACGAGGGCCAGTGGGTCTGCGCGGCGTGCAAGCCGGTGTTTTTCCAGCGCATCAAGGAAGGCGTAGTCGCGCCCGGCACGCTGGTCTATGCCGGTGTAGGCGCGCGTTTCGCCGCGCTGTTCATCGACGGCTTGATCATCGGGGCAATCTTCATGGTGCCGATCGTGATCCTCTCCATCATCGTGGCTGCGGCACAGCAAGGCGACAAATCCGCCGGTCCGCCCGCCTGGTTCATGGGGGCCATCCTATTCCTCTATATCCTGCCGCCCATTTACGAAATCTTCATGATCGGCAAGTACGGCGCGACCTGGGGCAAAATGGCCATGAAGATCAAGGTCGTGCGCCCTGACGGCGAGAAGCTTTCCTATGGCCGCTCCACCGGCCGGTACTTCGCCAAGATTTTGAGCGGCATGATTCTCTACATCGGATTCCTCATGGCCATCTGGGATAAGGAAAAGCGCGCGCTTCATGATCAGATTTGCCAGACGCGGGTGATCAGGACTCAGGCTCCCTAGGCCGGCGTCGTATGGCCGCCGCCACTTTTTCGTGTCCAAAGTGCAATGCGGTTCTGGGTATTGAGCCGGGATTGAACGAGGCCACCATGACCTGTCCGCATTGCGCGGCGTTGGTGGAGGCCTACTTCTTCCCCGGCTTCTTTCGGCCCATGCAAGCGGGCGTCGCGGCCACCGCGCTGGTCGATCACACCGAGGCGAGTTGCTTCTACCACCCGGCCAAACAGGCGGTGCACGTTTGTGACGGCTGCGGCAGGATGATTTGCGCGCTCTGCAATATCGACATGGGCGAGGAGCATCTCTGCCCCACCTGCATTTCCTCCGGCAAGAAGAAGGGCAAGATCACCACGCTGGAAGACACGCGCACGCGTTACGACAGCATCGCCATGTCGCTCGCCATTTTCGGCCTTCTTTTCTACATCGTTTCCATCATCCTGGCGCCTGCCGCGATCTACATCGCCATCCGGCACTGGAACAGCCCTGGCAGCCTGCTCGGCGTAAGCCGCACCCGCTTCGTCATCGCCATCCTCATTGCGTCCGCCACCCTCCTCATCTGGATCGCGGTCTTTGGTTCAATGATCTTCCACCACGCGAAATAAATGGCCAAGACCTACGAAAAAATTCCGGGGTTGGGCAATCGGCGCAGTTTTCAACTTGCCACGCGCTCCAGCATGCATCGCGGCCCCGACCACCTGCTCGTCGTCCAAAGCACCGGGTACACGGAGGAGTACAAGCGCATTTTCTATCGCGACATTCGCTACGTCGAGGTGCGCAACACCAAGGGCCAACTGTGGGTGGGGATTATCTCCGGCATTGCGCGCTCCTGTTTGGTCTTTTCTATTTCATCCCCGACATGCCGACCGTCGGGGCCATCCTCATCGTTTCTCCTTTTCTCGTCTGGTTCATCATCAATCTCGTTCTGGGCCCGACGGTCGAGTGCTACATCAGCACCAACGTCCAGACCTTAAAATTGCCCGCGCCGCGGCGCCGGAAAAAAGTGACCGCGCTGATAAACTTCCTGCGCGAACAGACCGCCGCCTTCAGCCCGGTCGAGACCACCACGGCGTAACGATGAGCGCACCCGTTGCCACTCTTCGCCAACGGCGTTGCGATAACCATCCTCAGCGCGAAGCCTCGGCGCGCTGCCCGGAGTGCGGCAAGTTCTTCTGCCGCGAATGCATCACCGAGCACGACGACCGCGTCCTTTGCGCGTCGTGCCTCGCCAAGCTCTCGATCAAGAAAGAAAAGACCAAGGCCCGGTGGGAATGGACGCCGCGCCTCGGACTCGCCCTCCTCGCGCTCGCGGCGGTGTTTTTTGTGCTGCTACTCATCGGCAATATTTTGATCGGGATACCCTCGAAGTTCCACGTCCACGGAGGCTGGTAGATGGCTGCGACTCCGAGCCGGTTCTCCACGCAGACGTCGCTGCAAGGGCCACCCTCCATGGTGGTGCTGGATGAAGCCGTCTCGCTTTTGCGCCGCACGCCAGTGGCCACCTTTTCCATCTACTACCTCGGCGCGCTCCCGTTTTGCCTTGGGCTCGTCTATTTCTTTTTCGATATGACGCAGGGCGCCGATGCCGAGGTCCACATGGCGGGCGAGGCGTTGCTTTTGACCGCGCTCTACTGCTGGATGCGAACCTGCCAGGCTGTTTTCGCGCGCAAGCTGGTGGCGCAGCTCGAGGGCGAGGACGCGGAGCCGTGGAACGCGCGGCGGCTGGCCAACACCGCGCTGTTGCAAATCATCTTCAGCGGCGCTCTCGTCATCGTTTATCCCATTGCGGTGATCATCACGCTGCCGTTCGCCTGGGTGCACGCCTTTTTCCACAACATCTCGATTGTGGCGACCGGCTCCAAAAGCACCGTGCGCGGTAGCCTGGCGGAAGCAGTCGATGCGTCGCGCCCGTGGCCGAAGCAGAATCATCTTATCCTCGGCATCCAATTTTGCGGATGGGTATTCCTCTTCCTCAACGTCGCCGTGTTCTGCTCCGCCCTGCCGATGTTGCTCAATATGTTCTTCGGCATCCTCACCATCTTCGACGAGAGCGAATCGGCCTGGCAGAACAGCAGCTTTTACCTCGATGTCTTCGTTCTCTGCTATCTCATCATCAATCCCGTCAGCAAGGCGATCTACGCCCTGCGCTATTTCTATGGCCGCGCACGGTTGACCGGCGCCGACCTGAAAGCCGAGCTCCGCCGACAGGACAAGCTGCGGCAGGAACAAGCACCGGGCCGCGTTTTGGTGGCGTTACTCGTTCTTCTCGCCGCTTTTTTAGCCACCCCGCTGCGGGCGCAAACATCGCTATCGCCTGCGCCCGTCGTAGCGTCTCCGGCGGCGGCTCCCGCTCCGGCTACGGGCGATCTCGATAATGCGATCCAGAAGACGCTGAAGAAGGACGAGTTCGCCTGGCGTCTGCCGCGCCCGGAGGTGAAGGATGCGCAGGAAGAAGGCTGGCTCATGCGCACGCTGCACGGCTTTCTGCACGCACTGAAGCATTGGCTGGAAAGCGCCATGAAACCGATCGTCGAGTTCCTCCGGTGGCTCTTTGACAAGCAGGGCGCGCACGATTCTTCGACCAGCGGCTGGGCGGCGCTCGCGGATATGCCGTGGACCACCCTCTTCCTCGTCGTTCTCGCGCTGGTGGTCGTATGCCTGATCTTTATTCTCGTCCGCTATTATCGCCGCGGCGCGGCTGGCCCGGCCGCCGTGGTCGTGTCTGTGCCGACCAAGACGGTCGTCGATCTCGAGTCCGAGAACGTGCGCGCCGATGAACTGCCGGAGGACTCGTGGCTCGCGCTCGCCCGCGAGTTGATGGACAAGGGCGAACTGCGCCTCGCCCTGCGCGCGCTTTATCTCGCCACGCTCTCGCTCCTGGCGCATCACCAGCTCGTCCGGCTTGCCGCCGCCAAGTCGAATCGCGACTACTTACAGGAGTTAACGCGCCGTTTGCGCGGCAACACGGAGGCAGTGCAGTTCTTCCGCGAAAACATCCGTCTCTTCGAGGCATCGTGGTATGGCACGCACGCCGTCGATAACGCCATCATCGAGGCCATGCTGGCCAATCATCAACAGGTGAGGGGCCATGCAGCGGCGTAATCTCATTCTGCCCGCCGTGGCGCTTGCGGGGCTCATCCTCTTCTTCTGCTTCCTCGTGCATCTGCTGTTGCTGCGCTACGAGCGCGGCGATATTTATCCCGAGTATTCGACACTTCGGGCCGATCCGCTCGGCACGCGCGCTTATTATGAGGCCCTCGACTCGATGTCCGATTTTCCGGTCACGCGCGGTTTCCATTCGCTCCGCCGTGAGCTGGCCGAAAAGCCCGATGCGATTTTTTATTTCGGCTTCAACGTCTACGATTTCGAGACTTTCGCCAAGGAAGACATGGCCGAGCTCGACCGCTTCGTGAAAAACGGCGGGCGCGTCATCATGACTTTTGCGCCGCAAGAGCCGGGCATGCGCGACGAGGATAATCCCTTCAAGAAGGTCGATCCGAAAAAGAAAGAGCCCGCGAAAAAGTCCGACGCCAAGTCCGATACGAAGCCGGAGACGAAATCGGACCCGGCCCCGCCGCCAAAAGCTGACGCGGCGCCAGCAGAGGAAAAGGACGCCACGCCGCAAACCGAGCAGGAAAAATACGAGCGCGACGAATTCAAACGCGACCAGGAGGAAGACGAGAAGCTCAATCCCAACAAACCACACGACGGGCCGCTGGAAAAATACCAGCGTTCGCTCGCCGCGCTGTGGGGATTCGGCTGGGAACTCCACAAGGAGGACAAGCCCGCGAAGCCCGCCGACAATTCCTATAGCGAGGCGTCCAAGCCGGACGTGGAGAAGCCCGAGGTCTATGCGCAGCATCTTTACGAGGGGAACGTCGAGCCCGAGGTGCCGTGGAAATCGGCGCTCTACTTCGTGCGCCTCGAGCCGCAGTGGCAGCGCATCTATTCCGCGAAGATGGAACCGGTGCTCGTTCGCCGCACGTGGGGCAAGGGCGAAATCATCCTGGCCACCGATTCCTATTTCATTAGTAACGAGGCACTGCGCAACAATCGCAAGCCGCAGTTGATCGCATTCATCACCGGCGCGCCAGGCCATCTACTCTTCGATGAAACGCACCTTGGCACCGAGGAAAAAGAAGGCGTGATGTTCCTCGCGGAGAAATTCAAGCTCGAGGGTTATCTCTACGGCATCCTCGCTGTGGTGTTGCTCTTCCTCTGGCGAAATAGCGCGCCCCTGGTGCCACCGCGGCTCATTGGTGCGAACGCCGCGCTCGGCGGTGCGGTCTCCGGCAAAGATTCCCGCAGCGGTCTCGTCAATTTGCTGCGGCGCAACATCGCGCCCTCGGAAATTCTGAAGACCTGCTTCGGCGAATGGCGCCGCACTGTCACCGCCAGCCGCAGCCAAACCGCGCAAAAGACGGCGGAGATGCAGGCCGTCCTTTCCCTCGACGAAAGCGCGAAGCCCCGAGCCGTGGTCGAGGCCTACCATTTGCTCCGCGAAATCAACAACCCCGGCCGAGCCAAGGAAAATTATGCAACAAAATCTTGAACAACTCTCTCACCTCCTCCAGTCGGTCCGCGCCGAAGTGGGCAAAGTCATCCTCGGGCAGGGTGACGTCATCGACAAGGCGATCATCACCATTCTCATCGGCCAGCATGCGCTGATCGAAGGCGTGCCCGGCGTGGCCAAAACCTTGCTCGTCCGCACGCTCGCGCATGTCCTCGGCTGCGAGTTCTCGCGCATCCAGTTCACGCCCGATCTCATGCCGGCGGACATCACCGGCACCAGCGTCTTCAACTTCCAGAAGAACGAATTCACGCTCATGCCCGGACCGGTCTTCACCACCTTCCTGCTCGGCGACGAAATCAACCGCGCGCCGGCCAAGACGCAATCCGCACTCTTGCAGGCGATGCAGGAACGGGTCGTCACCATTGACCGGCACACCTACCAGCTCTCGCCCGCGTTCACCGTCTTCGCCACGCAAAACCCGATTGAGTACGAGGGCACCTATCCGCTGGCCGAGGCGCAGAAGGACCGCTTCGCGCTCAAGATCACCATGCCGTTCCCGGAGCGTGACGACGAACTCGTCCTCGCCCGTCGCATGCTCGGCCACGATGCGCCCGAAACCGCACTGGCCAATGGCGTAGTGCAGCCACTGCTCACGCTCGAGTCGCTGGCCGAATCGCGCCGCACGCTGGAGCAACTCGCCGTCCGCGACGAAATGCTCGGCTATATATTAGATGTCGTCCGCGCCACCCGCACGCACGAGGCCATCCTCGTCGGCGCCGGCCCGCGCGCGACGCAATCGCTCCTCATGGCCAGCCGCGCCACTGCCGCGCTGGCGGGCCGCGACTTCGTCAGCCCCGACGATGTGCGCGGCATGGTGCTGCCGGTGCTGGAGCATCGCCTCATCCTCCGCCCCGAGTACGAAGTCGAGGGCCTCTCCATCGCCGAAGTGCTCCAGCAAATTCTCCAGACCGTACCCGTTCCGCGATGATCGTTCCCCGCGCCAATCTCATCCTGCTCGCCGCACTCACGCTGATCCCGCTCCTCGGTGCGGGCGTGAGCTTGCCCGGTTTCGCGCCGGCCGCGGCTGGTTTGCTGGCGCTTGTGGTGGTGGTGGTTGTGGGTGACGCGTGGATGGGAATCAAGCAACTGCGCGCGTTCCGGATTCATTTGCCTACGAAATTGCGCTGGACTCAGGGCCGCAGCGTGAAGCTCGAACTCGTCTTTGAAACGAAGCTCCCGAGCGCCCTGCGCATCCGCGTCGGCTTCGATTTTCCGCCGGAGGTGGTCCCGCGCGAAGAGGAAATGCTCGTCGATCTTCCCGCGCAGGCCGGCAAGCACCATGTGCTTTTCGAGTGCATGCCGAGGCAGCGCGGCATGTTTAAGATCGAGGGCTGCTACTATGAAATCAAATCGCCGGCGGGACTGTGGGATGTGCGCGGGAAGAACCTCCACACCATCGAGGTCCGCGCCTATCCCAATCTCGATTCCGAGCGCAAACACGTCGCCTCGCTCTTTCTGCGCACCAATCGCGCGGGCTCGAAGGCCATGCGCCAGCTCGGCCAAGGCCGCGACTTCGAGAAGCTGCGCGAGTACGTCCCCGGCGACGGCTTCGACACCATCCACTGGAAGGCCACCGCGCGCCGCGGCCATCCGATCACCA
>CAZZWT010000059.1:0-12548 GCA_964657775.1 uncultured Candidatus Methylacidiphilales bacterium
CACCGCCGCTAGGGACAGCGGCGGCTACCTCGGAAGGTTTACCGGCGGCGCAATCCGCTTTAATCCCGTCATCCTGAGCGGAGTGCGGCTTGTCCGCACGCAGCCGAAGGATCTCCAACTATTTGTCGGTCGCCTTTACGCATCGCTGTGATAGAAAGATCAGAGTGAATCCTGTATGGAAGCTGAATCCAAAACTCAGAAGCGCGAGGCTCCAGCACCGTCTTATTTAGTTAGGGCCAGCTGCTGGTGGGGTATTTTTCTGTTGGTTTCAATGCCGTATTGCATGGTTCTGTTGAGCCCGCTATTTCCCACCGGCCTTGGATACATTTATTGCCGAATCTGCATTTGGATTTTCAGTTTCCTTCCCGTCGATCCCGTTACTATTCGAAACCTGTTCGATCTGCCTGCCATTCTTCTTGCGTACGCGACCTATATGGTTCACTTCGTGCTGACTCGGCAGGCAAAATTTCTGCGCACATTTCTGCTGCTTATGCTCAGCCTCGGTCTCTTGGTCAGCGCCAATTTGGTAGGTTGTGCGAGGGAAGAAGACGCGATGCCGGCCTTCCAGAATTAGAGTCGCATTACCCATAACTTCCCCGCGCCTCCTCACTCGCCACAAAACCCGCCAGCCAGGCTCGCGTCCTCAAGAGAGAAGGCCCCGTCACAGCAAAAGGTGTCGTATAGAGAAAGGAGGTCGGCCCGCGCGGCGCCGGTTGCGATCCATCCAGCGTATAGAATATCGCCGCGCCCGGTTGATCACTGGAGAGCGTCACCGTCCGCGGCGAAAGCGAACCCGCGCTTGATATAGAAGGCGCATCCAATTGCGGCACCGCGAAATTCGCCCCGGCCTGCGTGCGGATCTGAATTTCATACGCGACGACATTCGGTTCCTTCACGGCTTGCAGCGCCTTTGGCGCGGCGGTGAAGACTTCGTTGATCGTCACGGGCCGATACAGATGCAGCAGCGCCAGCGCCGTCTCCGCCACCTCCAGCGCGTGGGGCCCGGTGCTCACCGGGACATTCTCCCGAAAGCGCACGGCGATCTCCACCGGATCGAAGAACGGCCCCGGCGCGGTCGGCGCGCTGACTAGCGCCTGCGGCACCAGCACCACGCCATACGTCCCCGCCGCCGCCACGCTGGTCTGCAACTCATACGCAAGATCGCGGGGCTGCTCGACCAGGATGGGAATGGTGGCGAAGAACGGATCGGCCCGGAGGCGATCGGCGACTTCTTGTTGGATGGAAGTTAGGATGGACATAGGAACTTAGAAGTTAGAACGTAGAACTTAGAACGGCCGATGAACGCGAAGTGGTCCCCACTTCTACGTTCTAAGTTCTCAGATCTCCGTTTCAGACGCCCTCCTCGCCGTGCTGCCCAAAGTGGCGATCCCGCGTCGCAATTGAAGGCCGCGGGGCCGCCGTGGTTTCGAGCGAGGCGTCATCCGGCTCCTCAATATTAAAGGCACCCGCCGCCACCTGCTCCAGCAGCCGCAAGGCCTGGGTCGCCGCAGCCAGCCGGACATCCTTCGGCGAAACGCCGACGCGCTGCGGAATCCGCACCGCGACCAGATCCAGCGCCGTCGCCAGCAGCTTCTGTGGAATGGTGCCGGGCAAGCCGAGCGTATTCGGCCGATACGAGCCGACATAGCCGCGCACGAGATCGACCACCTGCGCCAAAGTCGGCGCGACGGGATCCGCCTGGCCGCTGGCGGTGGCCGCCGCGCGGTAGGTGGCGAGTTCGGTTTCGGATAAGACGGTTAGGACGTCAGATTCGTTTGGTATAATCCATGACATAAACTTAGAGGTTAGAACTTAGAACGTAGAGCCATGCTGAATTGAGCGATTGAGCAGAACGCGGACACCTGCTAACGAAAGGCGATGAGCGAGCTTTTGCCTCGTACCCGCCAATTCGCGTTGGAATGTCTTCGCGTCACGGATGGCATGTCGATGCGTCCGGGAGCACGCGCAATATCCAATCAACTCGCCCGAAGCGCGACCAGTGTAGCGGCAAATTACCGCGCCGCTCGTCGTGGCAGATCGAAAGCGGAATTTGTTTCCAAACTTCAAATCGCACTCGAGGAAGCCGATGAAAGTCACTTCTGGCTTGGACTGGCCGTTGATGGCGGCTATCTCAACGCCGAGAAGCTTAAGCCACTCATTCGGGAAGCGGACGAGTTGACCGCCATGCTTGTCGCCAGTCTCAAGACCGCGCGACAGGCCAATAGTTAAGCTCCAATTTCGATTCACCATTTCAGTGTCTCCGGCTCTACGTTCTTCGTTCTCAGTTCTTAGCTAACAGTAAGCAGTTGCGCCGCCGTTGGATTGGTAATGGCCACAGCCTCGCTCCAATCGAACTTCGCCACTTCCACACGACCGTCATCGCGCAGGTACGAGCCGGGCACCATATAGTTGCCCATCAGACGGAACGTCTTCATGAACGACGGATCGCGCCGTGTGGGATTCTGCAGGCGGGCGAAGACGAGCACCGACGTATCGAGCAGAAAGCTGACGTTCGGCGCCAGGCCTTCCTTCGTCGTGTCGACCACCATGTAGGACGTGCGCACCTCGGGGTTGCCGACGAAGAGCTTCGTCGCCTCGGCCGGCGTGACGTTGGGAATTCCATAATCCCCCGCCGCGATGAATCGGCTGCGCACGTTGGGCGCATTCTTGAAGAGTCTCCAGGCCCCGGCGCCGAAGAGGACGCCGACACCCATGAGCGAGCCGTAGCGGGCGGCCTTGATGACGCTGAGAATCTGCGCGTCGATGTCATCGATCGGGTCGCTGCCGCTGCCGCCGGACCACGTCTTGGCGATTGCGCCGGCGGTGGTGGCCGTGATGGCGGTGTTGATCACGCTCTGCTCATGGCACAGCGCGGCGACTTCGGCCACGATGGTGGCGCCTTCCATCAGCGCGTTGGTCAGCGCGGCTTCCTCGATTTGTTCGAGATAATCGATCGGGAAGTCGAGCGCGTTGGGCTGGCAATTATAGGTGGCGTCGGTCGCGTCGAAGCTCACACGGTGGCGCGTCCGCCGATGGACCGCGCGGTATCCGGCGGGGCGAAACGGTTTTTCTCCGTATAGATTTTGTAACGGCCAATGCTGGTGGGCACCTCGACGGTCGGTGCGAGGAAATCGGCGACAGGCTGCACGGCGGATTGGGCCGCGCCCTGGGCGAATTCCTTCAACATCGGGCTGGAGGTGATGGCGGATAAACTAGGCATATAGATTTAGGTTATATATGGGATTATGAATTAAACGGTGACGCTGCCGAAGGTCGGGCGCACGCGGACGAGCTGGCCGTCGACGAAGGCTTCCTCGGCGATGCCGACGAGGCGGTACGTGCCGGTGGTGGCGGGGACTTTGCGGACCTTGCCTTTGTCCGCGGCGGTGGTGACGCCATCGGCCAGGACGAGCGGGTCGCCGGGATTGCCGGCGCCCTTGGCCGTAACGCGCACGGTGCGCTGAGGATCGAGCGGGCGGACGGTCGCCTTGCCGGCGGCGGGTGCGCCGTAGACGAGCACGTAAAGCGCGTAGTCGTTATTGGCGGCGGGCCGCGTCACGACAATTTGACCGGAGCTGTTGTAGGGCGCGACGAGAATGTCGGCGTAAGTGGAGAGGTCCTCCCCCGCGCTGAGCAGGAGATCGCCATCATGGGTGTTGGATTGGCTCATATAGATTTCGATATAGATGGGGTTGAGGTTTAATTACGCGAGATCGGTCTCCGCGGCTTCGCCTTCGGCCATGCGGAAGGCGGCGTGGTGACCAATCTTGAGGGTGTTCTGCAACTGCCGCGCGCGATTCGCCACGCGGCGGGCGGCCGTGGAATGCGGCTCCGGCGCGAGCGGGCTGAGCAGGTGCAGGTTGGGACGATGCAGGCGCGGCTGGTGCAGCGGCGCGGGCGCCGTCGGCACCCGCAGGGCGTTGAGCAGCGCGAGCGTGCCCTCGCGGTTGGCGAGCAACTGGGCGCGCACGACATCGCGATTGGTGATCACGCCGGCGTAGCGATCCAGGTCCGCATCGGCCTGCGACTCACTAAGCCGCGTGACGCGATTGCGCAAGGATTCGAGCTCCGCCGCTTGCGCGCGCAGCGCCTCGGTGATGTCCCCATCGGTGGCCGCGCCGGGGAGGCGCAGCGCCTGGAGAATTTCGTTTCGTAGATTCATGTCAGTCTGTAGCGGCGGTCTATGACCGTCGCTGATTGGGTTTTCGGTTGTGTGTTGTGCCGCGACTCGCTCCTGCGCGGCTTCACGACGAGCGGCGCCGCTTTGCAAATGTGGGGCATCGTCCTCGCGCCGATTGGAGAGCGGGACGAGTCCCGGCAAATTCGGATCGTTGGTCAGCGCGAGGCGGTCGAGCCGGCGCGGGCGCAGGTGGAGCGTGTCGCGGCCATCGGCGCCGGGCGCGGTCCACTGGTCGCAATCGGCGCGGTTCCAGACGGGCGAGGCGAGCCGGTAACGGCCGCCGGTCAACGCCTGGTGGCCGAGATCGGACCAGCGCACCTGCGCATAGAGGCCATCGTCGCGCGGCTCCAGCCCGCTGATCCAGCCGGCGGCCGTGGTGGGCTGCGCGGGATCATGCGAGGCGTGGTCGAAATCGACGAGCAGGCCGGGGAAATTTTCCGCCCGTGCCTCCTCGTTGAAGGTCCGCGTCATGGCCTCGCACGCCTCCGCATCGAGCACCTGCAGCGCACCGGTCGGGTGCGGAAAAGTGCCATGCGGGGCAATGTGAAACCAGCCGTCGGGGGCGGGTTGGAAAGGGATTTGTTCGTTCATTTGATGAAATTGATTTTTAGTGCTAGAAAGTTCTCGGGATGCATTTTCTTATCTTTGAAATTGCGGCGATCCTAATGGTCGTCGGGGCGGTGGTTTTTGTGCTGACTGGCATCCCATTTGTCATTTGTCTCGTCTACCATTTGGGAGGAACGATTCTGTGTGCGTGCGGCATGGGCTCATCGCCAGCAGATCGGATGGAACAAATACGCAATATTTGGTTGGTGTTCGGCCGTTTCGCTTTGGGTTCATTCGTGCTTGTGGCTGTTGCGTTGTACATCGGACATCTAACGGTTCCAGTTCACTAAACCTCCTCCTCGACCGGATCAGCTTCTGCCTTCTCCGGCGCCGGCGGTTTCGCCACAGCGGTGAGCGCATAATCCCGGAGCTTCAGTTTGTATCCGGTTTTCTCAGAGAGCTCCGCCACATCGATTTCGTAGCCGGCTTTGGCGAGGGTGAGGGCTTGCGCGATCGCATCCGCCGGATCGAGCTGGCGCGCGAGCGCGAGCTGGAAGTAGGCGAGTTGGGGTTGACCAGGAAAAGCGCGCGCCAGGAGTGGGGCGTCGAATTGCCTCTGGAAAACCTCGGAGATCAGCACGGCGCTGGCCTCGGTGATGTCGTCGAAGGCGCGTTGATGCGCGTTGCCGGCCAGCGTGCCGGTGCCCGATTCGGCGAGCGCGGTCAGCTTGCCGCCAGTGGCGGCGAGGACGATCAGCTCGTCCTGGTAGCGCAAGTGCTCCGCGAACGGATTCTGCCCGCGCGCACCGGAATCGACGGTGTGGATCTGCGTGCCGTGCGGCACCGTGCCGCGCGCGTCGCCGATGATCGCCTCGGCCTGCGCCTGGTACTCGGCTTCGCGCTCGGCGGGGATGTCGGGCGGCAGCTCCAGGAAGAGCGGCGGCAGGCCATACGTCTCGACGAAGGCGTCCCAATCCTTTTGGGACAACGCCTGGCGCACATGCGCGATGACCGCGACTTCATCAATCGGCGAATCCATCTCGCGTACGATGAAAACCTCCGGATCGAGCACCGGATCGCCGGGCATCGGCAGCCCCGGCCGGGCCTGCGCGTTGTACTGCCACTCGGCGTCGGGGCCGAGCCGCGCCCAGAACCATTGCGGGACGGGTGCGAGTTTCGTGGTGCGGCCCTGCGCATCGAAGTGACGCTCCAAGTGCGCGTAACCGCGGAAATCGGCGAGCGCGAGAAAGGTGATCGCCTCGCGCAGGTTCTCGATGCGCTCATAGGCGTCGCGCAGGAAGGCGGCCTGCCGCGCGGCGAGCGATCTTGGACTCGTGCCGGAATCCGTCCGCATGCGGATGTCCCAGTCAAGCCGGGTGATGCTGGCCTGGCGGCGTTGCAGCACGGCGCGCAAAGTGGAGTTGCGCTTTTCGACAAAGCGGAAGAGCCACTGCAGACGCGCGTAGTTGCCGCGCTCGCCCTGCTCCAGCATCGCGACGAGTTGCGCGATGGTGAGGCCGCGGAGCGGGTTGTACTGCGCACGCCAGTTGGTGGAGAGTTGGAGGTTGGTGAGGTAGGTGGAGGGTTTCATTTTTGGTTCGAAAGTTTTTTCAACAAGAAGTCATGAAATCAGGAAAACATGAAAAATTCAGAGGGGGATCTGATTTTGGTTCGCGGGTTCGTGCCTGTTTTGATGTCTTTCTGGTGGAATCTGTTGGGTGGTCCCGGTGAAGGTGGAAGGTTTCATCGATATAAAAATTAAGTTGAAAGTTGCCGTGGGCGGGTTTCATTGGGGCGGTCGGATCGGGCTGACCCAATTCCGGGCACGCGTTCCGCCGCAAAGGAGTTCGCATGGATCACCAAACTCAGGGGATACTGGTTATTGGAATTGCCTCGCTGGTCATCGGCCTTCTGGCCCTCTCGACTCTCAAATGCCGTCGCAAGCCGGGTGCCAGTGGGACGTCGTCCGACGACAGCTCGCTCTTCACCGCCGTCAATAGCGGCGACGCAAGTGATGGGCATCACCACGGGCACGATGCCGGTTCGCACGGCCACAGCGATGGCGGTGGCGGGTTCGATGGTGGCGGCCACGGCGGGCATTGAGGTTGGCGTGTTCATCCGATGAGGCTCCGTTCCCGGCGGCGGCGTGAGTGGGGTGAGGACAAGGGTCGAAAGGGCGGCACGGACAGTTGCGCGCCGGTGGATGCCGACAGCTCCTCGGCCAGTGCAGCGTAGGCGGTGGCGAGGAGAAAATGGTTTTCGCACTTGTCGAGGTAGCGCAGGCTGCGGCCATCGGCGGTGCGTTCCTGCCGCGCGCCGGCGAGGAGGTGACGCTCGTAGGTGTCCAATACGCTGCGGGTTTCTTCGGTCGCTTTTGGGAGGAAAAAGCGCTGCGTGGGTGCGGTGGCGGCGGTGCCATCGGGCAGTTCGATCAGGCGCGGATCGCCGACTTGGGGCGGCAGCAGTTCCTGCACGACGCGCTCGATGGTTTCGTCGCGGTTGGCGGCGAGCAGGGGATAGAGCCGGCCTTCCTGCGTGCGCGCGAGTTTGTGGCGCAGGCCCTGGCCTTCGCGCTGGGTGAACTCGACGCACATGGCGCGCGCGTGGCGCCATTTTTGCGACGAGGCATGCCAGAAAACGGTTGGGTGGTCCGGGTACGTCATGCGAGCGTGTGTTGCCCGGATCCCGCGAAGCGGGACAGGAAGCGACGCGGAATCGTTCGAGCCACTGATCGCTTCCTGTCGCTCCGCCAAGCCTCCGCGACCCGGGCAACAAGTAGCCCCGGCCACCCGAGTTGTCGTAGCGCGAAAATGGATATTCTGCGCCGCGTCATCCGAAGACGCCACGCAATCCTCATCCAGATCGTTGAGCAGAAAAACCACATCCCGCGCCAGGTCGCGCAGCGGACCGCCATCGACGCAGAGCGCGCGAATGTTGAGCAACCGCACGAGCTCCGGCACGCGGGAGCGGACGCGCTCCGCAGCGATCGGCTCGATCCAGAGGAGGCGGGCGAGGTGCGGCGCTTGGGTATCGACGGCGCGGGCGACGAACCAGCATTGGTCGCCCATGTCGAGGCCGGCGTAGTGGGCGAACTGAGAACTAAGAACTGAGAACGTAGAACGGGAAGACAGCTCTCGTGCAGCCCGTTCTACGTTCTGACTTCTGAGGTCTAAGTTATAATCCCCCCTCGCTGCCTCCAGCACGGCAGGCGTCAACGTCTGCGTGGTCGATTTCGGCAGGGCGAGGCGGTCGGTGCAGAAGACGGTCATGTGCGCGGGATCGCGGATGGCGAGTTGCCAGGCGGCGACGATCTGCGCGAGGTCGATGGCGGGGATCAGGAGCTGCGAAAGGCGGTAGCTGAAGCGGCGCAGCGCCTCGCGCTCGGGGGCGAGGGCGTGCCACTCGGGCATGTCGCGGTTGAGGCGCGCGCCGCAGTCGGGGCAGCAGAGAGCGTAGGTTTGGCCGGGGGAGAAAGGGTGGAACTTAGAACTTAGAGGTGAGAACGTAGAACGGGCTGCAACGGAGGTGCCTCCCCGTTCTACGTTCTGAGTTCTCAGTTCTAAGTTTTCCGCAAAATGGCCCTCCCGCGTCAACCGCGGCCACATGTGCGAAGCCTTCCCCTCGATGACCAACCGACAAACCCCCGGCCACGCCGTCTCCGGGTTCACCTTCGCGCCGCAACCCGTGCAGGTGAGCAAGCCGATATCCTGCGTCCCCTCCGTGAACGCGAGATTCTGCCCCGCGCCGTGGTAACGCTGTGTGCCGATCAACAGCGAGAGGCGCAAATTCGAGGCCGTCATCCGCCCGGCGAGGAAACGCGCGTGCTCCTCGGGCAGGTCGTCCTTTTCATCCTGCACCACGACGTCCATCGAGAATGAGGTGGGGATTTTCCCCAAGCCGCGCATGAAGGCGAGCGCGGTGCGCGTGCCGTCGGTGCAGAGGAACGCGCCCTTGCGATTGACGGCGCGGCCCGAGGCGTTGAGCGTCTTGCCCACGGCGATGAGGTGCGCCAGCCACGGGATTTGGTCCAGGACGTCAGGCCTCAGCTTGCCATCCACCAGGCCGGAAACGAGATCGTCATCGGGCAGGTAATAGCCGACATTGCGGAAGCGCACGGCGACGAGATAGGCCAGCAGGTTAAGCATCAGCACCGTCTTGCCGAACTGCGCGCCGCCGCAGATCGCGAGGGAAACATCGGTCGCGCCGGAAGAGAGGATTTCATCCAGCCGCGAGACGATGGGCCGCAGCGCCTCGCGACCGGCAAAGGTGTAGGGGATGTAACCGGAGCCGCTTTTGACCTTGGCGTGGTTCGCGAGGAAATCGGCGAAGGAGTCGATGCGTGGCGGTTGGGCCTGGTGGCGAACAGCTCCAAGAACTCCAACAACCCGATCCGCGGGCGTGGTCGAATTCTCGGATACTTCCGCATCGCTTCCTGTCGTCCCGCTTGTGCGGGCCGACCCGGGCAACAAGCAGCCCGGGCCACCAAATCCTTGTAGCGCGGTGTTCATATATATTCATCTCCCAGGTGTTCGGTTTTATCGAGGAGCTGGTCGCGAAGATTTTCGAAAGCGGCGAGGGCTTCGGGATTTTTCGGCAATTGCTTCGCAAAGGCGTCGAGCGCTTTTTCGGTGGCGTTGCGGCGGGCGTGGTGGAATTTCTGGGTCTGCAAATGGAGGGCGCGCTCGGAGCGATTGTGCTCCAAGGCACGGAGGACGATGGAGGTGTAGCGGGCGAGGTCCTCCGGTTTGGTTTTGCCACTGGTGATTTGGCTGAAGGCTTCCTGGCCGAGGGCGACGAGCGTGGCGTCGGGAATTTGACCGCCGCTGCAACGGACTTGGTCGATAATGGCGTCAGCTTCTTCGGCGGCGCGGCCGAGACGATTCTTCCAGCGATCGCGGGCGTATTCAGTGAAGAAAACGTTGATTTCGTCGGCAGTGGCGGCGGGCAGTTCGTGATCGCGAAGCCGAAGGTTGATCGCTTCGTGATCGGAACCTTCACGCAGCCAGATGAAGATGTTTTCCTTTTGTTCCTGCGACAGCGAGAGGAGGGGATTGGTTTCGTTCATATATAGAATCGCGTTAGAGGTTCTGTAACCCCTGCGGGGTATGGTTCCCGTTTTTGCCTATACCGGTGGTAGTCGCCCGCAGCGGGCTCGACCACCGGCTAGGGTTCTGTAATCCCTTCGGGATAGCTGCAGGGTGCGGCGCGACGTTTTCTTGGGGAGTCATAGCGGTTGCGCCAGGGCTTGGCCGGTGGGGGTGAGGCGCCATTCGGTCAGGCGCGAGAGGGGATCGACGCGGAAATCGACATAGGCCTTGTCGCGCAGCTCGCGCAGGGCGTTATCGAGCCGCACGCGGGTGACAGCGGGGCGCGAGAGGTTGAGCGTCATATAGAGTGTCTGCTCATCCAGCCAATAGGCGAGGCAGGGCTTCAATATCTTCAGGACGCGCGCCTGGAGCAGCGCTTCGGGGTCGGCGTAGGGGGCTTCGGGTTCGAGGTGTGTTTTCATATAGATTTGAGATGAAGTTTAGACGAAATAACGGAATGAACGGAGTTAACCGAAGGGGAGGATTGGGGGTTCTTGAGTCGAGATGGTTTGCCTTTTTCCGTTCATAAAATTCCGTTCATTCCGTTATTCCGTCATAAAATCTCAATGCGGCAGGACGCCGGTCTTGTGGAGGAGATCGACGATTTCGCCGGGGAGGCGTTGGAGTTTGTTGTTGAGGTCGTGGGTGAGGTGATCGACGCGCTGGTGGGCGCCTTCGACGCGGAGGCGGATTTCGTTGAGGTGCTCCGCCTGCTCGTGGCGCACCTGGTTCAGTTCGGTGCGCAACTGGCGCAGGAGTTTTTCGAGTTCCTGCTCGAGCGAGGGACGGCGCTTGAAGTGGTCGATGATCTTGAGGAAGACCAACAAGATTCCGGCCAGCGCCGCGGCGTCGAGGAGCCAACTGGAGAGGCGCGCGGGATCAGGCAGCGGAATTTCCTGGGCGAGGAGGGACGAACTAAGAACTAAGACGTTAGAACTTAGAACGGCGGAGAAGTTATCGTTAAATAAGGTCATATAGATTCGAGTTCAGATTTTTACCTTCTAAGTTCTTACTTCTGCGCTTGTGGTTTGAAGGATTTGACCGCACTCGGCGGCAAGATCAGCGGCGCGGGCCCGGGCATAGAGGCCGAGGAGGGCGAAGCCGTCGAGGTTGGGGACGACGGCGCGAAGCTGCTGACTTTCGGCGTCGGTAAGGTGGACAAGGATGCCGTGCTGCAGGCCGCCGAGGCGCAGGTTAACAACATCAACAGCGCGAGTGAGGAGGCTTTCCTTAAAGGCCTGGACGTCGTTGGAGGCTTGCGCCTGCGCGGCATCGAGGCGGCGCGTTTGGGTTTGGTGGAGGAGGTCATCGATTAAATGAATAAGTTGGCTGCTGGCTTCGGCGATTTCGGTGATCATATAGAATTCGTATAGAGAATCCTGCAGGGCCGCCGCGCGGTGCGCTTGGGGACGAGTCCGTGGAGAAGTCGTCTGGTTTTCCAGTGGCGCTAAGGGCCGCGCGACGGCCGCAGGTTCTTTAGGTGGTTAGCTCAGGGGATGCGTTGATGGCTCGGGAGGGTTTGATGGTTTGAGTGCATAGGAAGTCATCTCGACAGAGCAGCGCAGGGTCAGTAGCTGGGGTTAGTTCCTCCAGTCCGACTTGCCGTTGTCGAGGAAGTCGCCGATGCGATCGACGGTGTCCCGCAAGAGCGAGGCCACGAAGAAAATGATGACGCCGTTAGCGGGCGAGACGTAGGGAAGCGCGTTGAGCGTGGCGATGAAGCCCGCTGCTTTCGCGATGTAGGAGAGAATCAATAGGATGTTCGACATGCCCTAGTTTTCTCATAGAAATCGCAAGGTGCGGTATAGCACGGTTTGCTGCGTTTCTAATATTTGCTAAAAAGATTAGAAATTTAGCAAATATAGAAAAGTGGCCGGGAAAGCGGGGTCCGGATTTTGGGGCCGGAACCTGTTTTGGGGGTTTCGCGGGATCCGATAAAGGCGCGAAACAGAGTTTCGCGGGGATCAGGAGGCGTGCCCAAATGAAATTTGGGAACGAGAGACGCTACGCGGCGTGCTGGGTGAACTGGAGCTGGTAAAGGTCCTGGTAGAGACCGGGCTTGGCCAGGAGCTCGGCGTGGCGGCCGGTGGCGACGATGCGGCCCTGGTCCATGACGAGGATGCGGTTGGCGTTGACCACGGTGGAGAGGCGGTGCGCGATGACGATGGCGGTGCGGTTCTGCATCAGCTTTTCGGTGGCGTCCTGGATCAGCTTTTCGCTCTGGGAATCGAGCGCGCTGGTGGCTTCGTCGAGGATGAGGATGCGCGGGTCCTTCAGCAGTACGCGGGCGATGGCGACGCGCTGGCGCTGGCCGCCGCTGAGGGAGACGCCACGCTCGCCGACCTTGGAGTTGTAGCCGTTGTGCAGCTTGGCGATGAAGTCGTGCGCGTTGGCGGCGCGGGCAGCGGCGATGACCTCCTCGTCGGTGGCGTCGGGCCGGCCGTAGCGGATGTTCTCCGCCAGCGTGCCGGAGAAGAGGATGCTGTCCTGCATGACGATGCCGATCTGGCGGCGGACGCTCTGAACATTGCGCGCGGCGATGGGCTTGTCGTCGATGAGGACCTGGCCGCTGGTGGGATCGTAGAAGCGGGCGAGGAGCGTGATGATGGTGCTTTTGCCCGCGCCGCTGGGACCGACGAGGGCGATCATTTCGCCGGGCTGGACGGTGAAACTGACGTGGTCGAGCGTGGCCTGGCCGATGCGGTAGCCGAAGCTGACGTCGCGGAACTCGACCT
>CAZZWT010000060.1:0-12471 GCA_964657775.1 uncultured Candidatus Methylacidiphilales bacterium
GAGAACGAGGTAGAGAACGAAGGGATGCTTGATCGTGCGCGCGAGGCTGGCGCGGAGACCGTCGTACCGGGTGTCTGTGACAAGGGAGTAAAGCAAGAGGCCCACGGTGAACCCATAGAGCACGCGGGGAAATCCCCCCAGAATGTTGTCCAAACGAAAACCAAGCTGGAAATCGAGAGCGATGTGATGCCGGAACAGAAGGTTCGGCACAAAGCCGCAGGCAGCGAAGACCAGAAAGCTGGATACGACCGTGACGACGAGGCCCTTGCGCTGAAGTCTGAAAAGGCCGAGGAAAGCGACACTGGCGACGACCTCGAAAAAGAGGGACCACGAGGGCGAATTTGACGGGAAGATGTTTCCGCTACTGCCCGCGCTGGCACCGAAGTCGTGGATGGTCACGCCATTGATGCAGGGGAGATAAAACAAATTGTAGGCGGCGCTTTGCAGGATAAAGCCCGGAGCGGAATTGTCCACCAGGCCCGCCCGTTGCAGGCAATAGAGGGAAGGCAGGCCCAGGAGAAGGCCCAGAAGGAACATCGGGTAAAGGCGGATGAAGCGCTTGACCAGATAGGCCGTGGCGGACATGCCGGACTGAAGACGCCGCCCGTAGGAATGGGCGATGACGAAACCGCTGAGCATGAAAAACAAATCGACCGCGAGTGGGGAGCTCAAGAGGATTGGGTAGCGTTCCCCTTTGACGTAGTGATAAACCATGACGCAGATGGCCGCGACCCCACGCAGGCCGTCGAGGGTCTCATAGCGTGTGTGCTTCGTGGTCTGGCTCGGAGCGGGAAGATCGGGCATGGAAGAAATACGCTCAGATTAAGCATTCCCCGGACCGATGTTGTGGACATAGGCGATCCACACGACGAGGCCGACGACGATGAGGAAAAGAATGATGAGGCCGACGGCGGCGATCATGTCGCGCTGACGCTGGCGGGCGAGATGGCGTCGGCGCGAAGGCGTCGGCTCGGTCTTGCGCGCGGCGGGCGGGTCATCCTCGTTACGCCAGACGAGGGGCTCCGGGCGCTTGACGACGCCGGAGGATTGGATTTCCTCCGTGAGCTTGCGGCGTTGTTCCGCGAGCATCTTTTCCTGCTCCGCGATCTGACGCCGCCGCGCTTCGAGCGGGTCCGGGTCGTCGCGTTTCCATGGCATGCGGCGGAGGCTATCGGATTTTTCGCCGCCGGTCGCGTGGAAATTCTCCGGCGGAGCCAGGTCTTATAAGACCTAGTCGGCTATTTGCTAGTGCCGAAAAAAATAAGCGAGGATGATCAGCACAATGCTGGAAAGTCCCAGCGGCAGCGCGGAATAAAAGAAACCCTCGCGCACCATGGCGCCGATGGATTTCTCGTAGGGCACGCCGCCGGTTTGCTCCGGAGCGAGCTCGGAGACAATGCTGTCCTCGGACAGGCCTTCTTCGCTTTGGCGCAGGGCCATGAGGCGGGCGCGGGATTGGTTGTAGATCGTCTTGGCCTGGTCGACGCGGGCGAGCGCCTTGGTCAGCTCGGTCGGCAATTCCTCACTCGGCCAGTCGGAGGGCGTGAGCGTTTCCGTCTGGCTGAGGTGCTCCGCGAAGCTGTCGCGCACGAGTTTGATCTGCTCCAGCTCGCGCTTCACTTCAAATTCTTCGCGCTCGAGCAACACAAGCCCGCGTGTCAATTTCTCCACGATGTCGCGGCGACCCTCGTCGAATTCGCGCTGCTTGCGGCTGAGTTCATCGAGTTCCTTTTTCTGCCGCTCGATCTCCTCCTGCTGCCGCTTGAGGTCGAGGAGCTGTTCCTCCACGCGCTGGACCTTGATGTTGATTTCGTTCGCCGTCGAGGTATCTGGCGCCGCACCGGCAGGCGTGGTGAGGAGGTCCTGATCCTCGGTGTAGATTTCTTCGGGAGGGCTGACTTGGGCGGATTTGCGGGCCATGGGAGGGAGAGTGTTGCGGAGCGTTGGTGCGGAACTCTATTGGGGAACAACGAGAACCATGCCGATCTTGAGCGGCTTGCCGCCGATAAGGTCCTTGTTGGCTTCGGTGAGTTTATCGACGCCGTTCTTGGTGTCGCCCGGATATTCCTTGTGGGCGATTTTCCAGAGGCTGTCGCCCTTCACCACGGTGTAGCTGCGAGCCGGGCCGGCATCCGTGGCAGGCGCGCCGGGTGCTCCGGGCGTGGTGACGACATTGGTGGCGTCGAGGGGGAGAGCCTTTTGCGGACCGGCGCCGGTGGCGGGCTCGGTGCCGTTCGCCGTGGCGGCGGGCGCAGGTGCGGCGGCCGCAGTGATCTTGGCTTCGGCGAGTTGATCCTGAAGTTTGGAAATGGTGACCTTGGCGTCGGCGACTTCTTTTTTCAGCACGGCGTTTTCGGCTTTGAGCGCGGTGACGCTATCCGCGGAGGCATCGGCCGGCGCGGCGGCGGGTGCATCCTGCCCGTGCGAGAGCAGCGAAAGGCTGAAAAGAGCGGCGAGCGTGAGAAAGAAACTGCGTGACATGGTATCTACAGTAACAACCCCGTCGCTGCGTGCAAGATCAATGCCCGGCGAAAACAAGGCGTGGGCGCACGCGCCGGGGAATTTTCCCGCAGGCCGAGTCCAGTGTTGCATCCGGGCCGTTTCGGGCAAAACTGAGGGCATGAAATCGAACCCCTTTCTTTCGCGTGTTCTTGCGGCCCTCGGCGCGATGGTGCTGATCGCAGTCCCGGCGCGGGCGCAGAGCGGCGGCACGGTGAACGATGCCTTTCAGATCGCGCGCGATCAGGTGCCGGCAGCGGCGCAGACCAAGGTGGTTTCGCTCTACGGCATCGGGACGCCGAGCACGATATCGAAATGGTACATTATTTTTTACGATCCCACCGTGCCGACGCACGGCCGCGTGGTGCTGGTGGAGAACGGCAAGGTCTCGCGCACCTATGCGGCCAATGGCGGGAAGACCTACGCGGAGTCGCTGAGTTTTGATCCCTCGCGGATCACGAACGAGGGCCCGGCGCTGAGCGCGGCGCAGGGTTACGCGGGGAAGCATCACATTGCCTACGATTCGGTGAAGGCGCTGCTCAATGAGACGCCGAAGAAGCCGTTTCGCTGGAAGATCGAACTGGTCGCGACGGGCGAAAGCAAGGGCTACGTTTACGTGAATGCGCTGGACGACACGGTGGCCGCCTACTCCAGCCCGACGGCGAACTCGACCGGCAAGACGGCCGATTCCGCGCCGAAGACGGCCGCAGGCCTGGGCACCCAGGTGAAGGACACATTCCTCGGCATCGGCGGCGATTTGCAGGAGTTCTTCACCGGCGAGCGGACGGTGGATAAGTGATTTCGTGGATAGGTTTCGGATTTCGGATCTTCAGACACCTCGAGACCTCCGCAATTGTCTGAAGTTCACCTTTGGGACCCTCCGGGACTTTCGCGGAGGTCTCGAGTTTTCCGGGCGACCCGAAAGAGGAACAAAAAAGCCGCCGATCCGAAGATCGACGGCTTTTTGCGTCTCAGTTGAAGGGTGATTAGTTCGTGGCTGGAGCGGGAGCGGCGGCCGGGGCCGTACCCGTTGTCATACCGGTGGAGGTCTTGGTCGCGGCGGCCTTGTCCGTCTTCTTGTGGATGGAAGCAGCGGTCATCGCGCCGGTGGCGTCCTTGGTGTAGGAACCGGTGATGGTATCCCCCACGGCGAAGTCAGCGGCGGTGGCCGGCTTTTTGTCCTTTTCGAACTTGGTCGTCGCGGCGATGGCCAGCGTCAGCGTCTGGGTCTTGTTGGCCACGGTGACAGAGGTCGCCGTGATGGCCGTGATCGAGCCCTTATACGGGGTCTTGGCTTCCTTGGACTTCTTTGGCGCGGTGGCCGCGGCGGCGTTGGTGGACTGAGCGGAGACGGGCGCGCCAGCAAAGGCGAGACCCAGGATGGCCACGAGGGCCGAGATGAGGAGGGTGTTTTTCATGTGCATTAAGTAATCTGAGGTGATTGGACGCGGGGCCTTCGCTAAAGTTTCAAATTTTCTTCAACTTTTTTTCTGGGATCGACGTGTCAGACCCGTGAAACCTGCTCGCCCAGTGCGGACCACCTCGGCTTATGGGATTCTGCAGTCCTCTTCGGCCCTCTGTGCGAAACCTTCTTTTGCAGGAAAAGGCAGGTCTCGCACGGAGACCACAGAACCACGGAGGCCGCCGGAGGGGCTGACGCCTTCCCTTGTCCTTGATGCGCTGAAAAAACTCTGAAAAAGCAGGTTTCGCACAGAGGACTGCAGAGGGCGGAAGAGAAAAGACAAGGGAAGTGGGGGGCGGGGGTCTTCCTACCTCTGCAGACGTCGGAAATAAGGATCATTTGACGGTGCGATCTCCCTTCTTTACGCTTTAGGACTCGGCTCGCCTCCCAACCCCGGCGTGCCACCCCTGGAGATTCATCCCATGAAGATCACCGTTGTCGGAGCTGGTTTTGTCGGGGCCACCACGGCCCAACGTCTTGCGGAAAAGGAACTGGGCGATGTGGTGCTGCACGACATCGTTGAAGGCATGCCGCAGGGCAAGGCGCTCGACATGCTGCAATCGGCCTGTCTGGAAAATTTCGACAGCCACGTGCAGGGGACGAATGACCCGGCTGATTACGCGGGCTCCGATATTGTGGTCATCACCAGCGGCCTCGCGCGTCAACCGGGCATGAGCCGAGACGATCTGCTGGTGAAGAACGCGGAAATCGTTGGCGGCGTGGCCGACAACGTGAAGAAGTACGCACCCGATGCGATCGTCATCGTGGTGAGCAATCCGCTCGATGTGATGACCTATCTGGTGGGCGCGAAGACCGGTTTCCCGAAGCATCGCGTGATGGGCATGGCGGGCGTGCTCGATTCCGCGCGGTTCCGCTGCTTCATCGCGCAGGAACTCGGCGTCTCCTACAAGGACGTGGAGGCGATGGTGCTGGGCGGCCACGGCGACGACATGGTGCCGCTGGCTCGCTACTCGACGGTGTCGGGCATCGGCATCGAGGCGCTGCTGCCGAAGGAGAAGATCGACGCGATGATCACGCGCACCCGGAACGGCGGCGCGGAGATCGTGAAGCTTTTGCAAAAGGGGAGCGCCTACTACGCGCCCTCGGCTTCGGCGGTGCAGATGGTGCAAAGCATCGTGCGCGATGAGAAACGCATCCTTCCCGTGGCGGCGTGGTGCACCGGGCAGTATGGGATCAAGGGCCAGTTTGTCGGCGTGCCGGTGCAACTCGGCAAGGACGGCATCGAGAAAATCATCGAGCTAAAGCTGACCGACGATGAGTTGAAGCAACTGCAGGCGAGCGCGAATCATGTGGCCGCGAGTGTGGAGAAGTTGAAGCTGTAGTTCGCGGATAGTGTCCTAATTTGGCTGACGCAGCATAGTGCAGTCAGCTAAGATTGCGTGCCTAGTCATGACCTCAGTAATCGTTGCTTTATTGCTATTTGTGTTGGCCACAAGCATCGGCTATTGTTGCGTTGATTGCAGTATTTCAGCTGTCAGCTGGGTAAGGCGTATGTGCGTACGCTTTCCCGCCTACCGGCGGGCGTTCATTTGGTCGGCGTACGTGGCGATAATTGCCCTCGGAGTGATCGGTCTCTTAAACTGCCTGACAGCCTACTTAATACTTCGGCCGGACCTCATCAATCCAGTCGATACTTTTACTATTCTCGGTGTTTCTGAAGTTAATCAGGAGAAGGCACTTGCATCTCTGGCGTGGCTTATCTTCTCTTGCATTGGGTTTGTGGCACTTTATTTCGGTGTTAGCGCATTGCGGAAGCTAAGGCTGGAAGTTTCAAATTGGGATACCACCCGTTCGCGCGGCAACTTGACGGGTGATAGCAAAGTGATAGCATGATGCTATCACTTATGGCGCAGCTCATTGTTCGTAAACTCGAAGACAAAGTCGTTCGCAAGCTCAAGGAGCGTGCGGCGGAATATGGCGTCTCTATGGAAGAGGCGCATCGGCGCATCTTGCGAGAAACGTTGCTTCAGAAAAAACCGAAGATGAGTTTTAAGGAATATCTTGTCGCGCCGCCTTTTATTGACGTTGATCTGATGGATTTTATTCCCAAGCGCGACAAGAGACATCGCAAAGTGGATTTAGGATAGGCTCATGGGCTTTCTGTTGGATACCAACGTGATTTCCGAATTGCGGAAAGCGGATCGTTGTTCGCGGTCGGTTCGGCGCTGGCACAACAAAACTCCGGAAGAGGACATGTTTCTTAGCGTCGTGGTTTTTGGTGAGCTTCGCAGCGGTGTGGAAAATCTTCGGTCACGCGATCCGGTGGCCTCTCGTCATCTTGAGCAGTGGATGCTGGGGCTGCCACTATTTTACGAGGACAGAATTTTACCCGTCACCCTGGAGATATGTGACCAATGGGGCTATTTCCTTGCCGAACAAAATGTGCCGCCCGCTGACGGGCTGATGGCTGCGACGGCCCACTTTCACGATCACACCGTCGTAACGCGAAACGTGAAGCACTTTCAGCGAGTCGGCATCGACTACTTCAATCCATTCGAAGACTGAACCTCCCATGGCCAAATACCAAACGCTGGACGAAGGCTTTGCGGCCACGGGGATGGACCGCGCGGAGCGGCATCTCTTTCTCTGCCTCGGGCCCGATTGCGCGCCGATGGACCAAGGGCAGGTGACGTGGGATTATCTCAAGCGGCGGTGCTCGGAACTGAAGCTGCCGGTCATGCGCACGAAGGCGGGCTGCCTGCGCGTCTGCATCGGCGGACCGTGGCTGCTGGTTTATCCCGAGGGCGTCTGGTACGGCGAGGTGACGCCGGAAAGGTGCGAGCGGATTTTGCAGGAGCATGTCGTCGGCGGCACGCCGGTGGCGGAGTGGGTGCAGCGCACCAAGCCGATGTGTGGGCCGCAGGGATGAATCGCTGTTTACGTTCCGCGAGTGGCCCGGGCTACTTGTTGCCCGGGTCGCGAAGGCTTGGCGTAGCGACAGGAAGCGATCGGCCTCGCGTGCTAAAGAAGGCATCGCTTCCTGTCGTCCTGCTGCTGCAGGCCAACCCGGGCAACAAGTAGCCCGGGCCACCCAGTGTGCGTGCCTCACTTTATGCACTAGCCGCCCGCAGAGCGCTTCGCTAGAAGCGACGTGTGGCCGATCTCCATTTATCGAATACCATCGACACGGACGGCGATCGCGAACCGTGGTTGCGGCCCGAGCTCATGGCGTCGTGGGGAGAAATCGCCCTCGTGCTCGTGGTCATGCTCGGCCCATTTGCCTACAGCTCGGTTCATTTCGCGGTAAAGGGTTCTTCGGAAAACTTCATCGCCCATATGTTAACCAACCGCAGCTTCCTGTGGCAGACGTCGCTGGAGGCAGGCCTGCTCACGGCCTTCTTTTTCTTCCTGCGCTGGCGCGGATGGACGGTGGCCGATTTCAAAATCCGCATCAGTTGGCAGGGGACGCTGCTCGCGCCGGCCGTGGCGATCGCCGGTGGTTTCGCGAATGTCCTCACATCGCTGGTGCTCAAGATTGGCGTCGCGCTCGTCGCGCCGCATCCGCATGGCCTGTTGCCGGCGCTGCTGGCGGGGTCACCCCATATCGCCAAGCACAGCATCGAAATCTCCTGGCTCCTCGTCCTCCTGCTCTCGACCATCAACGCCTATCTCGAGGAACTCGTCTTCATGGGCTACGCCTTCCAGCAATTCGCCGCGAAGCGCGGTCCCCTCTTCGCGCTGCTGGGCATGGTCTTTTTGCGCATGCTGCTCCACACCTACAAGGGGCCGCTGGAAATGCTCGGCATCGCCTCGTTCAGTTTTGTCTACGGCCTGGCCTATATCTACCTCGGCCGCTTGTGGCCGCTGATTCTCGGCCATGCCGGCACGGATATCGTCGCCTTTTCGGCCCTTAAGCTGATGTTCGGCCGCTAGCGTTTCTTCGCGCGGAAACAATCGGCGCTGTGGTCATCCACCAGCCCAACGGCCTGCATGAACGCGTAGCAAATCGTCGGCCCGACGAAGCGAAAGCCGCGCTTCTTGAGGTCCTTGCTCATCGCCTCGGCTTCGGCGGACTGCGCGGGCGGACGCGCTCCGGCCTTCAGGTGATTGCGCTTCGTTTTGCCGCCGACGAAGGACCAGATGTACTCGTCGAACGTACCGAATTCCTTCTGCACGGCGAGGAACGCCTTCGCATTGTCGATCGTCGCCGCAATCTTGAGCCGGTTGCGGATGATGCCCGGATCCTGCATCAGCGCGGCCGATTTCTTCGCATCGTAGCGCGCGATTTTCTTCGCATCAAAATGGTCGAACGCGGCTCGATAGGTCTCGCGGCGTTGCAGGATGGTGATCCAGCTCAAGCCGGCCTGCGCGCCTTCCAAGATCAGCATTTCAAAGAGGGTGCGGTCGTCATGCACCGGCACGCCCCATTCCTCATCGTGGTACGCCATATAGAGCGGATTGTCCGTGGGGCACCAGGCGCAGCGGGTTTTCATGGGGCGAATTTACGCAACGGTGGGCGACGCGCAATCCTCACCATCGTGGAGTCGGCCTCTGGCCCGAGCCTGACTTCGCAGCAGGTAGCCGTCGACCTCCGGGCGACGGGCGCGATTGCGACTGCCAATGAGACCTGCGCTCGGAGATCGCGGGCTACCTATCGCGGAAAAATCAGGGTCGGACCGGAGGCCGACCCTCCGGCTTAAAATGACTCCCGGTTGCGCCGCGTCGCAATCCACGCTAAAGGAAACGGCGCCCATGATCATCTTCCGCGTCCAAAAGCCCATCGAGTCCGACGTCGCCACGCGACCGGAATTGATCGTCCCGTGGTGGGAGATCATGTTGGTCGCGGTGCCGATGCTGGGCATTGGCATTGCACTCAGCGCTTATTTCGCCCTCAACTATCCTCCGGGCTCATTCTACCTCCTGATCTCGGATCATTTCCTGACCCTGGATATTGCGTTCAAAAGCGCGATCCTCGCCGCATTCCTCCTTTACCTCCGCTTGCGCGGTTGGCGTGCGGCCGACTTGCGCATCCGCCCCGGCTGGATTGCCACCGCGCGCGGGCTGGAGTTGCTCCTCTTTACCTATGGCGCGTTCTGGGCCGTGGCGGAGTTCTCGCGCTTCATGATTAACCTGATGGGCCCGACGCCCTATGCGTTCCTCGCCGAGCTTTTTATTCCGGAGCACCGCATCACGCCGCCCAACGGCATTCACTTGGCCGTCATCACCATGCTGGTCGGCGTCATCCTCAACGCCTTTTACGAGGAGATCGTCTACATGGGCTACGGGTTCAATCTCTGGGCGGCCAAGTACGGCCCACGCACCGCCGTGCTCTTTTCCATCCTCGCGCGGCTCGCCATCCACACCTACCAAGGCACGGAGCATCTGCTCTACATCGGCGTTTGGGCCATCCTCTACGGCGTCTGGTATCGCTATCACCGCAATCTCTGGCAATTGATCTTCGCGCATTCCATGATCGACCTGATCACGTTCTCGCTGCTGATGCACAAATATCCGCCGACGTAGCGTTGAGTACTGCAGGTCGCCCGTGACCTCCGGGCGCGGGGGGCGAGGCGTTCTCGAAACCTCAACCGCGGTTTACGCGCAAAAAACATCCTGTGCGAGTTGGGCGGAGGCACGCTAAAAGTACAGCGTGTCGGAAACCACTCTCAGCCTTCGCGGACCGCTGGTTGTACGCAGTCCCAATTGGTTGGGAGATGCCGTCATGGCCCTGCCCGCGGTGCGCAATCTCAAGATCATGATGGGCGACGACCAGGTCACCGTGGCCGCGCCGGAGAAGATCGCCGCGCTGTGGAAAAAGTGCCCGTTCGTGGACAACGTTATCGCGCTGCGGCAACCGAAGAGCCTGCCCATCACGGTGGCGGAGTTGCGCGAGGGGAAGTTCGGCTCGGCCGTGCTGCTGCCGAACTCGCTCCGCGCCGCGGCGGAGGTGTGGCAGGCGGGCATTTCCCAGCGCGTGGGCTACGCGCGCGGCGGGCGCAGCCTGCTGCTGACCCACGCGATACCCGCGCCACCGCGCAACCCGGCGCGCATGCATCAGCGCTACTATTATCTCGATCTCGTCACCTCCATCGGCGGACCCAGCGACGCCTCGCTGCCCAAGCTGCGCAAGGAGCCGACCATCGTCACCGGCTGGCGCGGGCTGGTGCTGGCCATTTGTCCGGGTGCGGAATATGGACCCGCGAAGCGTTGGCCGGTGGAGCACTTCGTGACCGTGGCGAAGCACTTCATGGAAACGCGCAAGGCGAAGATTGTGCTGCTCGGCGCGCCGGTGGATGTTCCGCTGGCGGCGGAATTCGAGCGGCTGCTGCCCGATGTCGACAATCGCGTGGGCAAGACGACGCTGCCGCAGTTCATCGCGGCGCTGGTCTCGGCGCGGCTCGTGTTGTGCAACGACAGCGGCGCGATGCACCTGGCCTCCGCGCTCGGCGTGCCGACCTTGGCCATCTTCGGTTCCACCGAGCCGCAACTGACCGGCCCGATGGGCGCGCGCAGCCGGGCACTCCGGCACCACGTGCCGTGCAGTCCCTGCTTTCTGCGCGAATGCCCGATCGACTTTCAATGCATGAAAAGCATCACGCCGGAGATGGCCATCGCCTCGGCGGAGGCGTTGTTGAGATGAGCGGCTGCACGGGGAATTTTAGACAGGAGGGACAGGAGTGAAAGTCGCTCGTCGATCCGCTTTCAGGATCCTTCCCTTCGTGTTCCTCGTGTAAATTCCGTCTAAAAACGAAATGAAAATCACCGCCTGCATCATCACGCTGAATGAGGAGCGCAATCTCGTGCGCTGCCTGACGAGCGTGGCGCCGCTGGTGGATGAAATCCTCATCGTTGATTCGGGCAGCACCGATGCCACGCCGGAGATCGCGGCAAAATTCGGCGCGCGCGTGGTGCAGCAGGATTGGCTCGGCTACGTGGGCCAAAAGAATTTCGCGCTGGCGCAGGCGGCGCACTCGTGGGTGCTGAGCGTTGACGCGGACGAGGAAATTTCCCCCCTCCTCATGAAAGCGATCGAACGCGTGAAGGCCGATCCCGCCGCTAATTCGCCCGGCGCGCCGAACGGGTATCAATTCTCGCGCATCGTTTTTTATCGTCAGAAATGGATTCGCCACGGCGATTGGTATCCGGACCGGCTTGTGCGGCTTTTCCGGCGGACCGAGGCGCGGTTCACCGGCGGGCGTGTGCACGAGAAGCTTGAAATTCGTGGCGAGCATCCCATTCTGCCGGGGCATTTGCACCACTTCACCTATGAGGACGCCTTCGATCGCCAACAACGCTGCCGGAAATATGCCGAGCTGTGGGCCGAGTCCGCGTACGAAAAACGGAAGCGCGCCTGGCCCTGGAGCGGGCCGCTGCATGCGCTCGCGCGACTGGGGAAAGGCTACGTGCTCAAGCGCGGATTCCTCGATGGCGCAGTCGGGTGGGATGTCGCTGTCGGCAACGCGCGCGAAGTGTGGCTCAAGTACGATTTGCTGAGGAAACGAAACCGTGGCCGCTAAGAAAAACAAACCGAACGACGACGCGCCCGACCCGCAAGGCAGCTTCGATCTCGACGCGCCAGCCAAGATCGAATCGCTGGCCGCGAAAGCCGTGCCGCCGCCGGATGAGGACGACGCGCCGCTGAAGCAGGACGTGCCCGAGGAACCGAAATCGCCGGAGCTGGCCATCCCCGCACTGACCGAGCAGGAGCCGACCAACGCGGAGATGAGCAGCATGGCGCCGATCAGCATGGCCGTGCCGCCCGCCGAGGTGACCGTGCTGCCGCCGGAGGGATTGAAAGCGTCCGCGGCCGCCGGAACGGAATTGCAACCCGGCATCCCGAAGATGATGGGCGCGCCGCCGCCGAAGAAGCGCAGCTCCAAAAAATCGACGCTGATCACCGCGGCTTCCGTCATGGGCTCGCGCCTGATGGGCTTGGTGCGCGAGCAGATTTTCGCCTTCATGTTCGGCTCCTCGCTTTTCGCTGAGGCCTACTTCACCGCGTTCCGCATCCCGAATTTGCTGCGCGATCTCTTCGCCGAGGGTGCGCTTTCGACGGCCTTCACCACCACGTTCACCAAGACTTATACAAAGGAAGGCCCGGCGCCCGCGTGGCACTTGGCGCGGCTCGTTTTTTCCACGCTCACGTTCGTGCTCGGACTTATCGTCCTGCTCGGCGTCTTCTTCGCGCCGCAAGTGGTGCATCTCATCAGCCCCGGTTTCGCGCAAGTGCCCGGCAAGTTCGAGCTCACCGTGCGGCTCACGCAGTTGATGTTTCCCTTCATTCTCTTCGTCTCGCTCGCGGCGGCGGTGATGGGCGTGCTCAACGCGCGGCAGGTCTTCGGCATCCCGGCCAGCGCGAGCACGGTGTTCAATTTCGTCTCCATTATCGCTGGCGCGGGATTGGCCATCTGGTTTGACCCGCAGCATGATTGGTCGCATCCCCACTTCGGCCAAGGCGCGATTTTCGGCTGGTCGTTCGGCGTGCTGCTCGGCGGTCTGGCGCAGCTCGGCATGCAATTGCCATCGCTCTGGCAGGTCGGGTTCAACTT